>JBBSEC010000045.1:0-33467 GCA_038240075.1 Acidimicrobiia bacterium | reverse complement strand
CGGGCCCGCGAACCTCGGGGCGCGCCGCGACGAGTCGCTGGCCGCGCGGCCGCGCGTGCGCGGCACGACCGTGCGCGAGGCCTCGCTCGCCGCCGCGACCTACCGCGTGCTCGAGGCCGCCGACGCGCAGCGCGTCGCCCTCGACGACGAATATCTCTCGACCGAGCACATCCTGCTGGCGATGACCGACGTCGCGGGTGGCGTCGGCGATCTGCTCCGCGACGTCGGCGTGACCCGCGATGCGGTGCTCGACGCGTTGAAGACCGTGCGCGGCAGTCATCGCGTCACGAGCGACAACCCCGAAGAGCAGTACGAGGCGCTCGAGAAGTACGGCCGCGACCTCACCGAAGAAGCGCGCAAGGGGAACATCGACCCGGTGATCGGTCGCGACGAAGAGATCCGTCGCGTGATCCAGGTGCTCTCACGCCGCACGAAGAACAACCCCGTCCTGATCGGCGATCCGGGAGTCGGCAAGACCGCGATCGTCGAAGGGCTCGCCCGCCGCATCGTCGAGGGCGACGTTCCCGAGGGTCTGCGCGGGAAGCGACTCATCGCGCTCGATCTCGGCGCGATGGTCGCGGGCGCAAAGTACCGCGGCGAGTTCGAGGAACGCTTCAAGGCGGTGCTCAAGGAGATCCAGCAGGCCGACGGCGAGATCATCTCGTTCATCGACGAGCTGCACACGCTGGTCGGTGCCGGTGGTGCCGAGGGCGCGGTCGACGCCGGCAACATGATCAAGCCGTTGCTCGCGCGCGGTGCGTTGCGGCTCATCGGCGCGACGACGCTCGACGAGTACCGCAAGTACGTCGAGAAGGACGCCGCGCTCGAGCGCCGGTTCCAGCAGGTCTACGTCGGTGAGCCCTCGCCCGAGGACACCATCGCGATCCTGCGGGGCCTGAAGGAGCGCTACGAAGTGCACCACGGCGTGCGCATCCAGGACTCCGCACTCGTGGCGGCCGCGATCCTGTCGAGCCGGTACATCCCCGCGCGCCGGCTCCCCGACAAGGCCATCGACCTCATCGACGAGGCCGCGTCGCGCCTGCGCATCGAGATCGACTCGATGCCGTTCGAGATCGACGTCGTCGAACGGCGCATCCGGCAGCTCGAGATCGAGCGCGCCGCGTTGGCCAAGGAGACCGATCCGGCTTCGCAGTCGCGGCTCGAGACCATCGAGGCCGAGCTGGCGTCGCTCGCCGAGGAGCGCGACGGCATGGTCGCGCACTGGCAGAGCGAGAAGGAAGCGATCGCCTCGATCCAAGATGGCAAGGAGCGCCTCGAAGCGGCACGGCTCGACGCCGATCGCGCCGAGCGCGACGGTGACCTCGAGCGCGCCGCGCAGCTGCGCTACGGGCACCTCCCGGTGCTCGAGCGGGAGATCGACGCGATGTCGAATCGCCTCGTCGAGCTCCAGAGCGACGGCGCGATGCTCAAGGAAGAGGTCGACGAGGAAGACATCGCCGAGATTGTCGCCAAGTGGACGGGCATCCCGGTCAGCCGCCTGATGGAAGGCGAGGTCGCCAAGCTCGTCCGGCTCGAAGAAGTGCTCCACGTTCGGGTCATCGGCCAGGACGAAGCGGTCAGCGCGGTAGCCAACGCGATCCGCCGTTCGCGCGCCGGCCTCTCCGATCCGCACCGACCGATCGGGTCGTTCCTCTTCCTCGGTCCGACCGGTGTCGGCAAGACCGAGCTCGCGCGCACACTCGCCGACTTCCTCTTCGACGACGAGCGCGCCATGGTGCGCATCGACATGTCGGAGTACATGGAGAAGCACTCGGTATCGCGTCTCGTCGGCGCGCCGCCCGGATACGTGGGATACGAAGAAGGCGGCCAGCTCACCGAGGCCGTCCGTCGCCGTCCGTACGCGGTCGTGCTGCTCGACGAGGTCGAGAAGGCGCATCCCGACGTGTTCAACGTGCTGCTCGCGCTCATGGACGACGGCCGCCTCACCGACGGTCAGGGCCGAACGGTCGACTTCACCAACGCGGTCATCGTGATGACGAGCAACCTCGGCGCGGGTGCCGACGAAACGACGGTGATGGACGCGGTGCGCGCCCACTTCAAGCCCGAGTTCGTCAACCGGGTCGACGAGATCGTCGTCTTCCACCGGCTGAGCGAGGACGACATCGCCCGCATCGTCGACATCCAACTCGAGCAACTCCGTACCCGCCTCGCGGACCGGGGGATTGGTCTCGATCTCACCGACGCGGCGCGGGCGTGGATCGCGCACGCCGGTTACGACCCCGACTACGGCGCCCGGCCGCTCAAGCGGGTGTTGCAGAAGCAGCTCGCCGACCCGCTCGCGATGGGTCTGCTCGAAGGGAAGTACCGCGACGGTCAGATGATCGTCGTCGACGCCACCCCCGACGGCGGCCTGCTCTTCGACGCGTCGGTCCCCGCGGAGCTCGTCGGTTAACCGTCGCCCCACCGCCGGGCACGCCGGCACCCGAACCGAACCCTTGGTACTGCACCGATGTCGTATGCGTAGAAAGTGCAGTACCAAGGATGGTTTTGGGCGCGGAACCGTGCGGCACGAGTCGCAAGCAGCACGCGGGCGCGCCTCGTCGCGGGTTCTCGGGGGTGGCGCGCGCTACCCGCGCGCGGCGTGGTCCTCGACCGTGGCGACGTCGAAGAGTGGCGCGAGCCGCGAGGCGCCCTCTTCGAACGCGACGCCGTCGATGTGGAGGCGGGTCATGATCGTGACGCCGTTGCCGCGTGTGAATCTCGGGACGATGTCGATGTCGCACAGGATCGTGAAGCCGAACGAGCGCAAGACGTCGATCTTGGGGGAGTCGATCGGGAGGCCGGCACCGAACGGGTAGATGTAGACGTCGGTCGGTCCGACGATCGGCTCGTCCTGCGTCTTCCATTCTTGGGAGTCGTGAACGAGCCGCGCGACGGAGCCCTTGCTCTCGTCGAAATGCCCGTAGCTGTGGCTCGCGAACGTCCAGCCCGTCGCGCGCAGGCGCTGTGCGAGGGCCTTCGCCCGCGTGACGCTCGCGACCCAGTCGGGTGACGCCGTGTCGTCGACCCGTTCGCCGAGCACGCCTTCGTAGCCGGTGACACCGAGGACGCCCTTGGCACCGTCGGCGGAGAAGTCGGGGTGGCGCGCCACGAACTCGTCGACCATGGGCACGAGGTCATCGTCGGTGAGGTGCACACCGGAGCCGTCGTGCACCTCCACCTTCACGGCGCCGCCGGCGTCGAGGGCGAGCTTCCAGCCGACGCCGCGCGGCCGCGTGTCGTCGTAGTAGTTCACATCATCTTCGGAGAGCACGAGGGGCCTGCGGCCCGGGGGCACGCGCACCTGACCGTCGACTGCCCGGTGAATGTCGACCAGCGTCCACCCGTTCGCGTCCAGCTGATCGAGGATCTTCCGGAACTCGGTCACCGTCACGTACCAGTCACGGAAGCCCTGGCCGAGGCTGTCTCCGGTGAACGCCAGCTCCGGATGGATCACCAGCGTGTGGAAGAAGATGTGCTCGACCGGGCCGGTCCATGCGACCAACCGCACCGGGGCGGTCGTCGTGGGCGCCGCGGTCGTCGACGTCGACGTCGGCTTCGACGGCGCTCGGGTCGCTGTCGTCCGGGGGAGCGCGTGCGAAGCGCCGGCACTGCACGCCGCGGTCGGCACCATCACGAGACACAGGGCGGTGTCACGGAATCGACGGAGGAGCCTCACGACCCTATAGACGTACGGGGATTCCAAATGGTTGCCGACCCCTCGTACGACTAGAATCTCCTCAACGTGACCGCCAACGCGTCCGTTACGCCCTGCCGGGAGGTTCGCCGATGCCCGGCGCGGTGATCGTCGGTACCCAGTGGGGCGACGAGGCGAAGGGGAAGTTCACCGACTACCTCGCCAAGGAGACGTCGCTCGTGGTCCGCTATCAAGGCGGGCACAACGCGGGGCACACCCTCGTCGTCGACGGCGAGGTGTTCAAGCTCCAGCTGACACCCAGTGGCGTGCTGTACCCGTGGGTCGTGCCGATCATCGGCAACGGCGTCGTCGTCGAGCCTTCGGTGCTGTTCGACGAGCTCGACATGCTCGAGAGCCGCGGGATCGACACCCGCCGCCTCCGCGTGTCGGGCAACGCGCACCTCATCATGCCGTACCACCAGGAGCTCGACCGGGTGACCGAGCGGTTCCTCGGCAAGAACAAGCTCGGCACCACCAAACGCGGCATCGGACCGGCGTACGCCGACAAGGCACTGCGCGTCGGCCTCCGTGTCCAAGATCTGCTCGACCCCAAGATCTTCCGCGAGAAGCTCGACCTCGCGTTGCGCGAGAAGAACGGTGTGCTCGCGAAGGTCTACAACCGGCTGCCGCTCGACGCGAACGAGATCGCAAAGCGCTACCTCGAGTACGTGCCGCGCCTCGCGCCGATGATCGACGACACCGTCTACCTCGTGCACGAAGCGCTCGACGCGGGGCAGTGGGTCCTGTTCGAGGGCGCGCAGGCCACCTTCCTCGACCTCGACCACGGCACGTATCCGTTCGTGACGTCGAGCAATCCCATTGCCGGCGGCGTGTGCACCGGCGCCGGTGTCGGCCCGCGCGCGATCGAGCGCATCGTCGGAGTCGTGAAGGCGTACACGACGCGCGTCGGCAGCGGCCCGTTCCCGACCGAGCTGTTTCCTGGTGACGAAGTCGGCGACATGCTCGTCGACCGCGGCCAGGAGTACGGCACCAACACCGGACGTCTCCGCCGGCCCGGATGGCTCGACGGCGTGATGCTGCGGCACGCGGTGCGGCTCAACACGTGCACCGAGCTCGCCATCACGAAGCTCGACGTCTTGTCGCCGCTCGCCGAGATCAAGGTGTGCGTCGCGTACGAGGGCGAGAACGGCGAGCGCTACGAGCACGTGCCCTACCACCAGTCGGTGCTGCACAAGGTCCGCCCCGTGTACGAGACGCTGCCGGGCTGGCAGTGCGATATCGAGAGCGCCGCGCGACTCGAAGATCTCCCCGACGCGGCGCGCGAGTACGTCCGGTTCATCGAGAAAGTTGCGGGCGCGCACGTGAGCTTCGTCTCGGTCGGCCCGGCACGCGACCAGACGGTCGTGCGCCCGAGAGCAGCCTGAGATGCGCGTTCTTCTCGTCGGTGGCGGCGGTCGTGAGCACTCCCTTGCCTGGGGCCTGTCCCGTTCGGGTGAGGTCGACGAAGTCGTGACCGCGCCCGGGAACCCCGGGATCGCCGAGCTCGGCCGCTGTCTCCCGCTCGACGCGAGTGACCCCGCCGCGATCGCCGCGCTGGCCGACGAGGTCGATGCCGGTCTCGTCGTCGTCGGGGCGGAAGTTCCTCTCGTTGCGGGCGCCGTCGACGCGGTGAACGCGCGCGGCCGGCTCGCGTTCGGACCGACCGCCGCGGCCGCGCGGCTCGAGGGCTCGAAGGCGTGGATGAAACAGGTGCTGCACGACGCCGGCGTGCCCACCGCGCGCCACGCGGTGTTCGGCGCCGGCGACGACGACGCGGCGTTCGCGTTCCTCGAAACGCTCTCCGGTCTCTACGTCGTGAAGACCGACGGCCTCGCGGCCGGCAAGGGCGTGGTCGTCACCGAGTCACTGCACGACGCGCGAGACGCCGTGCGCGCGTTCCTGTCGGGCGCGGCATTCGGCGCGGCCGGGCGCACGCTCGTCATCGAGGAAGGGCTCACCGGCCCCGAGGTCACGATCCTCGTGCTCTGCGACGGCCACGACTGCGTGCCGCTCGCGCCCACACAGGACCACAAACGGGTCGGCGACGGCGACCAGGGGCCGAACACGGGCGGGATGGGCGCGTACTCGCCGGTGCCCGTGGCCGGCGCGGCCGTGGTCGAGGAGGCGATGGAACGAGCCGTGAGGCCGACGCTTGCGGCGCTCGCCCGCCAGGGCATCGAATACCGCGGCATTCTCTACGCCGGGCTCATGCTCACGGTCGACGGCGTCAAGGTGATCGAGTACAACGTGCGTTTCGGCGATCCCGAGTGTCAGGTCGTGATTCCCAGACTCGAGTCGGACCTCTTCCGTCACTGCTTCGAGGCCGCGAGCGGCCGCTTGACGACCGCGGTCTCCTTCTCTGGCGACGCGTGCGTCACGGTGGTTGCCGCTGCGGAGGGATACCCCGTGAGCGTGCGCACCGGCGATGCCATCGCCGGGATCGACGCCGCGAATGCGCTCGAAGGGGTGACCGTGTTCCACGCCGGCACGGCCGCCGCGGGCGACGCGATCGTGACGGCCGGTGGGCGCGTGCTCGATGTCACCGCGACCGCGCCGACGCTGCGCGAGGCGCACGACCGCGCCTACGCCGCGCTCGGGCTCATCTCATGGCCGGGTATGCACTATCGCCACGACATCGCCGACGGCGCGCTCGCGGAGGCAACATGATCCCCCGGTACTCGCGTCCCGAGATGGCCGCGTTGTTCAGCGACGAAGCCAAGTTCGCGTCGTGGCTCGAGGTCGAGATCCTCGCGTGCGAGGCGTGGGCGGGCCTCGGTGTCGTGCCTCGCGCCGACGCCGTCGCGATTCGCGAACGGGCCGGCTTCGACGTCGCCGCGATCGAAGAACGCGAGAAGGTCACTGATCACGACGTTGCCGCGTTCGTCGACGTGGTGCAGGAACGGGTCGGCCTGCCGGCCGGCGCATGGGTGCACTACGGGCTCACCTCGATGGACGTGCTCGACACCGCACTCTGCAGCCAGCTCACCAAGGCCTGTGATCTCCTGCTCGAAGCGCTGAGCGCGCTCGACACCGTGGTCGCGGCGCGGGCGCACGAGTTCCGCAACACCGCAATGGTCGGCCGCACCCACGGGATTCACGCGGAGCCCACCACGTTCGGCGCCAAGCTCGTGCTCTGGGCGCTCCAGATCCGGCGCGATCGGGAGCGGCTCGTGCGGGCCCGGCACACCATCGCCGTCGGTAAGCTCTCCGGCGCCGTCGGGACGTATTCGAACGTCGATCCCGCGGTCGAGGAGTACGTCTGCATGGCGCTGGGTCTCACCCCGGTGCCGTCGACGCAGGTGATCGCGCGCGACCGGCACGCCGAGCTGCTCTACACGTGCGCGTCGATCGGCGCGAGCATCGAATCGTTCGCGCTCGAGATCCGCCATCTGCAGCGCACGGAAGTCGGTGAGGTCGAGGAGCCGTTCCGCGCCGGGCAGAAGGGCTCGAGCGCCATGCCCCACAAGCGCAACCCCGTGAAGTGCGAGCAGCTCTGCGGTCTCGCGCGGGTGCTGCGCTCGAATCTGCAAGCCGGGCTCGAAGATGTCGCCCTCTGGCACGAGCGCGACATCTCACACTCGTCGGTCGAGCGCATCATCCTCCCCGACTCGTTGTTGCTCGCGCACTACGTGGTGACCACGTTCACGAAGGTCGCCGAGGGCATGCGCGTCTATCCCGCCCGCATGCTCGAGAACCTCGATGCGTCGTTCGGGCTCGTGTTCAGCCAGCCGGTCCTGCTCGCGCTGATCGAGAGCGGCATGGGACGCGACGCGGCGTACCGGATCGTGCAGCGCAACGCGATGCAGGCGTGGGAAGAGCGCCGTGCCTTCCACGACCTGCTCGGCGCCGACCCCGAGGTGAGCGCGGCACTCGACGAGAAGGCCCTCGCCGCCTGTTTCGAGCTCGACCACGCACTCGCGAACATCGACCGGTTCTTCACTGTCCTCGACGCCCCCTCGGAGGCTGCCCTGTGAGTGACGCGACGCTGAAGCACGTGTACACCGGCAAAGTGCGGGAGCTGTACGAGGTCGCGCACGACCGGTTGCTGATGGTTGCGAGCGACCGGGTCTCCGTGTTCGACGTCGTGCTTCCCGACGACATCCCCGACAAGGGCCGCGTGCTCACCGGTCTGTCGTCGTGGTGGTTCGACCAGACCGCGTCGATCGTTCCGAACCACGTCATCTCGGCTGATCCCACCGACTTCCCCGAGATCGCGCGTGACCTCGAGGGGCGGGCGATGCTCGTGCGCTCGGCTCGGCCCGTGCGGCTCGAATGCGTGGTGCGGGGCTACGTGTTCGGTCACGGTTGGAGTGAGTACTGCGAGCAGGGAACGATCGGCGGCCAGGCCGCGCCGAGCGGGTTGCCCGAAGCCGGGAAGCTGCCCGAACCGCTGTTCACTCCGTCGACCAAAGCCGACGAGGGTCACGACGAGGCGGTGACACCCGACGAGGCAATCGCGCTGGTGGGTGCCGACCGTTACGACAAGCTCCGCGATCTCTCACTGCGGCTCTACGAGCTCGGTGCGCGCCACGCGTTGACGCGCGGAGTCATCCTCGCCGACACGAAGTTCGAGTTCGGCGAGATCGACGGCGAGCTCCTCCTCATCGACGAGATCATGACCCCCGATTCGTCGCGGTACTGGCCGCTCGAGAAGTACCAGCCCGGCGGCTCGCCTCCTTCCTACGACAAGCAGTTCGTGCGCGACTACGTCGACAGCGTGTCGTGGGACCACGCGACTCCTCCGCCGCACCTGCCGGTCGGGGTGATCGAGAACACGCGCAGTCGCTACGTCGAGGCCTACGAGACGATCACCGGCCTGAGTTTCGACGACTGGTTCGGTCGGGAGTAGCGGTCACCATGGTCGCATCCGCATGCGCTTCGCCGTTGTGTGCGGCACTGATCTCGGTCGTTGCGGTTGCTCCGCTGAAACGTAGGATCGTCGCATGATCTACGAGGCGCAGGTCGAGGTCACGCACCGGCCCGGGATCCTCGATCCGGCCGGAGCGACCGTCGAGCGGGCGCTGCCGGCGCTCGGATGGGGCAACGTCTCGCAGGTGCGGATCGGCAAGAGCATCCGCCTGGTGATCGACGCGGCCGACGAGGCCGCGGCGACCGCGCAGGTCGACGAGATGTGCCGCGGCATCCTCACCAACCCCGTGATCGAGGACTACGAACTTCACCTCCAGGAGCTGTCGCCGACATGAGTGTCACGGTCGGAGTGGTGCTCTTCCCGGGCACGAACTGTGAGCAGGACATCACGTGGGCGGTCGAGCAGCTCGGCGCCGAGGCGGTCATGTGCTGGCACGGCGATGCGGTGCTGCACGACGCCGACGCGGTCGTGATTCCGGGCGGGTTCGCGCACGGCGATTACCTGCGGACGGGCGCCATTGCCCGGTTCTCACCGGTGATGGACGCGGTCCGGGAATTTGCCGCCCAAGGGGGGCCGGTGATCGGCATCTGCAACGGCTTCCAGGTGCTCACCGAAGCCGGTCTGCTGCCCGGCGCATTGCAGAAGAACGCGGGCTTGAAGTTCCTCTGCGAGACCGTCGAGATACGGGTGGATGCCGACGACACCGTGCTCACGAATCAGGTTGCCCGGGGCGCGCGCCTGCGGGTGCCGATCAACCACTTCGAAGGCAACTACGTGTGCGACTCGGAGACCCTCGCGCGCCTGCGGTCCGACGACCGTGTGGTCGTCCGCTACGTCGATAACCCGAACGGCAGCCTCGACGACATCGCCGGCATCTGCAACGAGGCCCGCAACGTCGTTGGTCTGATGCCGCATCCCGAGCGCGCGAGCGACCCGCTGCTCGGCTCCTCCGACGGCGTCGTGCTCCTCGAGTCGATTCTGAGCGCAGCCGGCGTCCGCGCCGGCCGTCACGCCGCCTGACTTACGCCGCGGATCAGGCGCCGGCGCGGCCGATGCCGGCCCGCTTCAGCACTTCCGCAGGGACGCCGAACTCGCGGAATGCGGCGTACGAGATGGCCTTGCGCCCGGCGTAGCTCTTCCCGACCTTGACGAACGACCGCTCGAGCGCACTGATGTCGACACCGCCGGCCTGCATGCCGGCAAGCTCCACCTCGAGATCACGGCGGCGCTGGATCAGCTCCAGGCGGCTCGAACCGACCGAGGACTTGAGCGATTGATTCACTTCGGTGAGGTTCTTCTTGACGCTTTCCGCGGTGCGCTTCCGGCCCCGCTTGGGCTTGTGCGCCTCGAGTGCATCGAGGTAATCCCGCACGACTCGACTCTGCTCGCGGCCTTCGGAGAGCGCCTGCTTGTGTGCCGCGGTCATCGCGGTCTTCTTTGCCTTAGCCGGCATCGGCAGTCACCTCTTGGCTGGTCGAATTGATCGCAAAGCATTGTAACGGAAACCCCTCGGTCCATTTGCCTCGCGTACCGGCGCGCGTGGCGACGCCGAGGTTGGCGGCGCGGGTCGTGTTGGTGGATAGGCTCGAAAACGACCGGGACGCGCGTTGAAAGGGATCGGAATGGAGCCGCGTCACCGCCAGCTCGGGATGACCGACGACGAGCTCGCGGCCGTGATCGACGAGCTCGGTCGCGAGCCGAGCGATCTCGAGCTCGCGATGTACTCGGTGATGTGGTCGGAGCACTGTTCGTACAAGTCGTCGCGGCCGTATCTTTCCCGCTTCCCGACGAGCGCGCCGTGGGTGCTGGTCGGCCCGGGCGAGGGCGCGGGAGTGGTCGACATCGGAGA
Organism: Acidimicrobiia bacterium; assembly: GCA_038240075.1. GTDB lineage: Bacteria > Actinomycetota > Acidimicrobiia > IMCC26256 > PALSA-610 > DATBAK01. Next base: position 23,051 of record JBBSEC010000045.1, on the reverse strand, counting down.
CGGCATCGCGATCGCGATCCGTATCGAGAGTCACAACCACCCGTCCGCGGTGGAGCCGTATCAGGGCGCGGCGACAGGCGTCGGAGGCATCATCCGCGACATCTTCTCGATGGGCGCGCGTCCGATCGCGCTGATGGATCCGCTGCGATTCGGCTCCCTCACCGACGCCCGCACGCGCTACCTGTTCGAGGGCGTCGTCTCCGGCATCAGCGGCTACGGCAACGCGGTCGGAGTGCCGACCATCGGCGGCGAAGTCGTGTTCGACGACTGCTACCGCGGCAACCCGCTCGTCAACGTGCTGTGCCTCGGCGTGCTGCCGCACGACCGCCTCGTGCTCGCACGCGCCGACGGTCCCGGCAACCTGGCCGTGCTGCTCGGCTCCTCCACCGGTCGCGACGGCATCGGTGGCGCGAGCGTGCTCGCGTCGGCCGGGTTCGAAGCCGGATCGGAGCAGAAGCGACCGTCGGTGCAGGTCGGCGACCCGTTCGAGGAGAAGCGGCTCATCGAGGCCTGCCTCGAGCTGCTCGAGCGGAAGCTCGCGGTTGGTGTGCAGGACCTCGGCGCGGCCGGCTTGTCGTGCGCAGCATCGGAGACCGCGGCAAAGGCCGGAATGGGCATGGACCTCGACGCGGCGCGAGTCGCGCGCCGCGAGCCGGGCATGAGCACCGTCGAGCTCCTCATCTCCGAGAGCCAGGAGCGCATGCTCGCCATCGTCGAGCCCGAGAACCTCGACGCGGTGCTCGAGCTCGCGCAACGCTGGGAGGTGCGCTCCGAAGTCGTCGGCCGCGTGACCGACACGGGCCGGTTCCGCGTCTTCGACGGAGTGTTCGACGCGTGGGGCGTTCCCGGTGAAGCGCCGAAGCCGCCGCCGGGGGAAGCGCCCACCACGGTGTCGTCCGATCGCCTCCCCGAAGCCGACGTGCCGGCCGGCAGCCTCGGCGACGGTCCCGTCTACCACCGGCCGCGAACCGTTCCCGCCGGCCTCGACGCGCGCCAGGCTGACGATCCCGCGCCGTTGCTTCGCGAACGTTTTGGTGCCGGCACCGATATCTCGGCCGAGCTGCTCGCGTTGCTCGCCACACCGACGATCGCGGAGAAGCGTTGGGTCTGGAGCCAGTACGACCACCAGCTCTTCCTCAACACGGTGGTGGCGCCCGGAGCCGACGCTGCGGTGCTGCGCGTGAAGGGCACGACGAAGGCGTTGGCGCTCTCGACCGACGGCAAGGCGCGGTTCTGCCGGCTCGACCCCCGCACCGGCGGCCGTCTCGTCGTGATCGAGGCGGCGCGCAACGTGGCGTGCGCAGGTGCCTCGCCGCTCGCGCTCGTGAACTGCCTCAACTTCGGAAATCCCGAGCACCCCGAGGTGATGTGGGCGTTCGCCGAGGTGGTCGAAGGGATCTCCGAGGCGTGCGAGGCGTTCGGTCTGCCGGTCGTCGGTGGCAACGTGAGCTTCTACAACGAGTCGCAAGGCGCCGACATCGATCCGACTCCCGTCGTCGCGGTGCTCGGCCTCATCGACCAGCTGCGAACCCGGCCGCCCACGCCGCGCTTCGACGCCGGCGACCGCATCGTCGTCGTCGGCGTCACCGACGCGGAGCTCGGCGGATCAGAGTGGGCGGCGGTGCTGCACGACCTCCAGCACGGACGACCACCACGCGCCGATCTCGACGCGGCGCGCGCGGTGCACGAGTTGGTCGTCGATCTCGTGGCTTCGGGTCGCCTCGGCGGTGTTCACGACTGCGCCGACGGCGGCCTCGCGGTCGCACTCGCGGAGATGGCCTTCGGATCCGACATCGGGTTCACCGTCGATCTCGAGCGCGCGCCGATTGCCGGCGCGCCACTCACTCCGGCCGAAGCGTGCTTCTCGGAATCGACGTCGCGCGTCGTGCTCGCGGTGACGCCGACGGATCTCCCGCGGGTGCTCGCGATGGCGGCCGACGCGGGTGTGCCCGCCGCCGAGATCGGTGCGGCGGGTGGCGACCGCCTGCGGGCCGCCGGAGCCTTCGACGTCGCGCTCGATGAGGCCCATCGCGCCTGGTCGACCGGTCTGCCCGCCGCGCTCGGGCTCGTCGCCACGACCGACGCGTAGCCCGATCGGTGGAGAGGGGCTTTGCGCCGCGCGCCCGTACGGGATGTCGAAACGGCTGGCGGAGGAGATGTGCGCGGCATGGACGGCGCGCACCGGCATCGCTACCGTCGTCTTGCGTCCCGTGATGATCCTGACGGACGAGAGCCTCGCGACGACGCCGCACGCGCAGCTCGATCTGGGCGCCTTCGTCCACGTCGACGACGTTGCCGACGCGGTTGTGAAGGCGCTCGGCGCCGCCATCACCGGCACCGCGCGCGTGACGTTGTGCGGACCGGGTGAGTTCGACACGTCGGGGGCCGAACGGGTGCTCGGATGGCGGGCAACGCGCTCCACCTGACCTCAGCGCTTTGGCTTCGTGAGCTCCCAGATCAACAGATACGGCAGTCCGAAGAAGGCTTCGCGCGTGGCGTCGGGAAATGCCTCGAAGCTCGGGAAGTACGGGACGACGTGCTCGTCGACCACCGGCTCGTGACAACCCGCGATGCGCAGGCCGGCCGCGACGATCGCGGTGACGTACTCGCCGACGTGGTGCACGAGGTTCGCCACGTAGTGGATGGAGGCCGACTCGCCGGCCGCGATGTCGGGTCGGGTGTCGCCGGTGGGGAAGGCCGCCATCCCGCCGGTCGACGTCATCATCGGGTTCATGTCGGTCGTGATCACGCGCCCGCCGGGGCGCAGAACCCGGTGGAACTCGGCGAAGACCGGAGCGAGGTCCTCGACGTGGGTCAGCGCAAGGCCGCACACGACCAGGTCGGCGGATCCCGCCTCGACCGGGAGCGCCTCGAGCCGCCCCGAGTGGAACGCGGCTGCGGGAACCTTGGCGCGCGCACGCTCCAACATCGCGTCGGTTGCGTCGACGCCGATGACGTCCCATCCCATCGACGCGAGGATCGCGGCGTGCCGGCCGGTACCACACGCCGCGTCGAGCGCAACACCGGGACCCGATCGGGCGACGAGCTCCCGGAACACGGGCTCTTCGGTCTCGATCGCCGGGTTCGGTCCGTCGTAACGCTCCGCCCAGATCGCATAACCCGCGTCGACGTCGTAGCGATCGATGGAGATCAACGACGACAGCGGTGGTGTGCCGCTGCCGCGAACGATCGCCGAGACCTCCGAGGCACGGGCATCGAGCCGGCCCGGTTCGGAGAAGAGCTGCCGAACCATCGCGAACCCCTCGATGGCGAGGAGATAGTTCGCGACCTTCAAGTCTCCGGCGTTGCCCATCGCCAGAACGTACCGCTGCTACTACACGCGCGGACGTGCGAAATTGTTGGCTTCGAGCCAGTCGACGACGGCCGTGGCCGATTCCTCGGGCGTGTGCCCTTCGGTCGCGACCGTGATTTCGGGATCGAGCGGCGGCTCGTAGGGATCGTTCAACCCGGTGAACTGCGGGATCTCCCCGGCGCGTGCCTTCGCGTAGAGGCCCTTCACGTCGCGGTCCTCGCAGACTTCGAACGGCGTCGCGATGTAGATCTCGATGAAGTTGTCGATCCCCGAGCGCATCTCGTCGCGTAGCTCCCGGTACGGCGAGATTGCCGCCGTCACCGCGATGACGCCGTTGCGAGCGAGCACCTTCGCGACCCATCCGATGCGCCGGATGTTCGTGTCGCGGTCTTCCTTCGAGAAACCGAGCCCCTTCGACAGGTTCTCGCGCACCTCGTCGCCGTCGAGCAGCTCGACTCGGTGACCCCGGGCGACGAGCTCCGCGACGACGAGGTTGGCGATGGTGCTCTTGCCGGCACCGGACAGGCCGGTGAACCAGAGACAGGAGCCCGCGTCGGGAGAGTGCAGTTCGGGGGACCGTTCGGGGGACCGTTCGGGGGACCGTTCGGGGGACCGTTCGGGGGACATGGCGCCAGACGGTAGTGCGCGCCACGCAGGCACGAATATTCCCGGATTTGCACACGTTCGACGGCCCGCGAAGCCCGGTCGTCGCAGCCCGACATGGGATACTGGAGCCCATGGACGACCAGGTACGCGACGCGTGCGGCGTCTTCGGTGTCTATGCGCCCGGCCAGCCGGTCGCCCATCTCGCCTATCTCGGGCTCTACGCGCTGCAGCACCGCGGCCAGGAGTCGGCCGGGATCGCGGCGAGCGACGGCGACACGATCACGGTCGTGAAAGACATGGGCCTCGTCAGCCAGGTGTTCAACGAGCGCAACCTCGCCCCGCTCGACGGTCATCTCGCGATGGGCCACGTCCGCTACTCGACCACCGGCTCGAGCACCTGGCGCAACGCGCAACCGGTGTACCGCTCGGTCGGCGAGGCCGGCATCTCGCTCGGGCACAACGGCAACCTCACGAACACGGTCGAGCTGGCCGAGAGCCTCGGGATGCTCCCGGGCGTGCTCACCTCCGACAGTGAGCTGATCGGAGAGCTCCTCGGGCGCGTCTACGAGGACGACGGCCGCTCCGACGGCCGCGAGCTCGAACGGGCGCTCCAGGCGGTGCTCCCGAGGCTTGCCGGCGCCTTCTCGCTCGTCCTGATGGACGAGGCCCACCTCTTCGGCGTCCGTGACCCGCACGGCTTCCGTCCGCTCGTGCTCGGTCGCACCGAAGGCGGCTGGGTGCTCGCGAGCGAGACCGCCGCGCTCGACATCGTCGGCGCGCACTTCGTGCGCGACGTCGAGCCGGGCGAGCTCGTCGCCATCGACGCGAGCGGCGTGCGGTCGATCCGCTACGCGGAAGCGACACCGAAGCTGTGCCTCTTCGAGTTCGTCTACATCGCGCGCCCCGACACGCAGCTCTACGGCCAGAGCGTGCACTCGGCCCGGCAGCGCATGGGCGAGGAGCTGGCGCGGCAGTCCCCGGTTGACGGCGACATGGTGATGCCGGTCCCCGAGTCGGGTGTTCCGGCCGCGCAGGGCTACGCGCGGGCGTCGGGCATCCCCTACGGCGACGGTTTCGTGAAGAACCGCTACGTCGGGCGCACCTTCATCGACCCCAACACGAAGGCGCGCGGTGCCAACGTGCGCATCAAGCTCAATCCACTGCCGTCGAACGTGCGCGGCAAGCGGCTGATCGTCGTCGACGACTCGATCGTGCGCGGCACCACCACCCGCGAGACGATCGCGCTGCTGCGCGAGGCCGGCGCCACCGAGGTGCACTTCCGCGTGTCGTCGCCTCCCTACAAGTGGCCCTGCTTCTACGGGCTCGACACCGGGAAGCGCAGCGATCTGCTCGCGGCCGACATGTCGGTCGGCGAGATCAAGGACTTCCTCGGCGTCGACTCGCTCGGCTATCTCGATCTCGACCGCCTGATCACCGCTACCGGTGCCGCGCCGGAAGGGTTCTGCACCGCGTGCTTCACCGGCGAGTACCCGGTCCCGGTGCCCGAGCACGACATGAAGCTCGTCCTCGAGGACGACTCCGTGCTGCGGCTCCCCAACGTCGAGCACGCGTAACTCAGTTGCCCGACGCTCCCCGTCCGCTCACGTATCGCGACGCGGGCGTCAATATCTCCGCCGGCGACAAGACGGTCGAGCTGATCAAGCCGCTCGTGCGCGCGACCTACCGTCCCGAGGTCGTCGGCGACATCGGTGGATTCGGCGGCCTCTTCGCGATCGACTGGAAGCGCTACGACGACCCGGTGCTCGTCTCGTCGACCGACGGTGTCGGAACCAAATCGGTCATCGCATGGCTCACCGGCCGGCGCGACACGATCGGCATCGACCTCGTCGCGATGTCGGTCGACGACATCGCGGTACAGGGCGCCGAACCGCTCTTCTTCCTCGACTACATCTCGACCGGCCACGTCGTGCCCGAGGAGATCGCCGAGCTCTTCGCCGGTGTGAGCAACGGGTGCATACAAGCCGGATGCGCGGTGACGGGCGGTGAGGTGTCGGAGCATCCCGATCTCATGGATCCCGGCGAGTTCGACATGGTCGGCTTCGCGGTCGGTGTGGTCGAGCGTTCGCGCGTACTGCCTCGCGGGGTGGCCACCGGCGATCTCGTGGTCGGTTTCGCGAGCCCCGGTCTCCGGTGCAACGGCTACTCGCTCGCGCGCCGCGCGCTCCTCGATCGCGGCGGACGCGTGCTCGACGGCGCCGCGTGGCCGGGCGCGCCCCGTTCGCTCGGCGAAGAGCTCCTCCTGCCGAGCGTGATCTACGCCCCCGCGATGCGCGCGCTCAACGAGCAGGTTCCCGTGCACGCGTTTGCTCACATCACCGGTGGTGGGTTGCCGGGAAACATCAACCGCGTCTTGCCCGATGATTGCGACGCCGTGGTGCACCGCGGCCGTTGGCCCGAGCCGCGGATCTTCGCCGAGATCCAACACGACGGCGGTATCACCGACGACGAGATGGAGTACGTGTTCAATCTCGGCGTCGGCATGGTCGCGGTGGTCGCGCCGGCCGACGCCGCGCGCGCGATCGATGTGCTGGCGGCCGAGAACGTCGAAGCGTTCGAGATCGGCGAGATCATCGACGGTCACGGACGGGTGACCGTCGTGCGCGACGCGCCGTAAACCGCGAGCGCTACTCCAGCCAGCGGGCCCGCAGCCACGTGTACTTGTGGCACGTCGGGCAGCGCAACCAGTGGCGATGGGTGCGCAGCGGCGTGGGGATCCACAGCCACACGGGCACGTGCAGCGCCGCGAACTCCGCGTACGTCACCCGCGTGCGCTGGCTGCACGCCGAACAGTCGAGCACGAGCGTGCCCGACCGCGCCTCGGACTGCGAGAACAGGTGCGACGCGCCGCGTCCTTCTGCGGCACCGGGCGCGACCGTCACCACGGTGTCGGGCGCGGTGTCGGAGAACAGCGCGGCCTTCCCGAGTGGGTCGTGCGAACGCGGCGTGCGTGTCGCGCGGGTTCGGGTGAAGTCGCTGCCGCGTGTCCCGGTCATGTCGGCGGCGGGTCGTCGTGCAGGGTGCGCGCGATCGCGCGGTACGCCTCGGCACCCCGTGAGCTGGGCGCATGGTCGAGGATCGAGACGCCGCGGCCCGGGGCTTCGGCGAAGCGCACCGACTTCGGGACCGGCGGTTCCAGGACGGTCAGTCCGAAGCGGCTCTGCGCGTCTTCGATGACCTCGCGGCCGTGACGCGTCCGGCTGTCGAACATCGTGGCGATCACGCCGCGCACGCCGAGGTTGGGGTTGGTGTACGAGCGCACGTCGTTCATCGTGTCGAGCAGCTGCCCGACGCCGCGGTGTGCGAGTGCTTCGCACTGCAGCGGGATCAGCACCTCGTGCGCGGCCGTGAGCCCGTTGACGGTCAACACCCCGAGCGACGGTGGGCAATCGATGAGCACGGTGTCGAACTGGTCGAGCACGGGCTCGATCGCGCGCGCCAACGCGTGCTCGCGTCCGGTGCGTCCGAGCAGGAAGAGCTCGGTGCCCGCGAGATCGATCGACGACGGGATGATCGACAGCTCACCGAGATCGGATACCGCGTCGGCGACCTTGTTGCGGCCGACGAGCACGTCGTGCAACGTGAGCGCGAGGTCGTCGGGATCGAGCCCGGTCGAGAACGTGAGACACGCCTGCGGGTCGAGGTCGACGAGCAGCACGCGATCGCCGAGGCGGGCCAGCGCGACCCCGAGGGCGTGAACCGTCGTGGTCTTCGCCACTCCGCCCTTCTGGTTCGCGATTGCGAGGACCCGGGCCACAGCGACGGAGTCTAAGAGCATGCTTTTGCCGGCCGCGTCGGCATGACGCCTGGTGAGACGGTGTGCTTGTCCCCTTTGCGACGCCTCGGGCGGCATCGACTATTGTGGGAACTTGACGGATCTGCCCAGCCCGCAGGGTCCCGTCGCCGCGTGTGTAGGTTGCGGCGCGACGAGATACCGGCCCGATGGGACTCGCACTGGCTGGGCTCCCCCTCAGCCCGATGAGTCAGGGAGAGCCAATGGACAAGCCGAACCCCCGTGATGACGATGCGCTCCTCACGCCGTCAGAGGTCGCGGCGATGTTCCGCGTCAACCCCAAGACCGTGACCCGTTGGGCGCGTGCCGGAAAGATCTCGGCCATCCGCACCCTCGGCGGTCACCGTCGCTTCAAGGCGAGCGAGATCCGTTCGTTTCTCGAGCAGGTCGAAGAGGGTCACACCCTCTGACGCGTCGGCGCGCCTGACGCTTCGTCAGCGCGCGAGGTCGGCGAGGCTCGGGTTCCGAGTGTCCTTCTCCGACAGCTTCAACCGCCCGTCGGTGATCGGCCACGCGACCGCGAGCTCCGGATCGTCCCAGGCCACCGCGGGATACGAGAGCCCGGCCTGCCAGTGGGCGCTCGTCAGGTACGTGTAGACCACCATCTCGGTGATCGCCTGGAACGAGTTGGCGAGGCCCCGCGTCACGAACAGCGCGTTGTGCGCGTGCAGCTCGCCCGACCACACCTTCTTGAACGTCGGCGAGTCGGGACGGATGTCTGCGATCGCGGAGAACGCGGTGCCCGATACGACGTGGATGAACTTCTCCCACGGCTCGGCGTGGAAGCCGCGCAGCGTGCCGAGCGGTGAGTCCGACACGTTGAACTGCACCGGCTGGAACTCCGGAAGCCCGAGGGCGCGCATCTTCTCGCCCTGATACGCCTCCCGGAACGTCGCACCCGGGCGGTCGGGATCCTCGTTCACGACGAGGTCGATGAGCCAGAGTCCGTCGATCTCGGTGGTGTGGACCGCGAGGGCCATCAGTCGAGCGCTCCTGGTGTCAGCTCTCTGCGGTGTTCAGCATTCGGTAATCGGCGCTGTTCGTTCTCGGGTGGCCGGGACCGGCGTCGATCCGGTGACCTCGCGCTTTTCAGGCGCACGCTCTGCCGACTGAGCTACCCGGCCTGGCCTCCGACAGCTTGCGCCGTCGGCCGCGGTCCTGACGGGATTTGAACCCGCGGCCTCCGCCTTGACAGGGCGGCGTGCACTCCAAGCTGCACCACAGGACCTGAATGTGCCCCCAGGGGAGTTCGAATCCCCGTTACCGCCTTGAAAGGGCGGCGTCCTGGGCCACTAGACGATGGGGGCTCGAACTCTCAGGTGGACCGAGCGATGGTAGCAGGGGCGTCACCGTCGCCTTCGGGGTGGCGGCTACGGTGCCGCCCGATGCACCGTGCCCGCCCACCACGAGTCTTCGGATTCGCCGTCGCGTGCGTCGGCGTGATGAGCCTCGCGGCGTGCCACGGCGGTGGTGCTGCGACCTCGGGCTCGTCGGGCAACGGCAGCGGCAGCAGCGCCGTCGACGTGAAGAGCGCGTGCGCGGCCCTGACGGGGCTGGCGCGCTCCGACGACGCCCTGAAGGGCGTGAACCTCGCCGATCCCGATGCCTCGTCGGCGGCTCTGGCCGGTGCCGTCGCCGCGTACAGCGCCGCGCTCACGACGTTCGAGCAGGTCGGCCCGGCCGACCTCCGTGCCACCGCGGCGTCGATGCGCGCGGATGTGGTGGCCCATCACTTCGGGCAGGCCGCCGCGCAACGCACGGCGATCAGCGCGTGGGCCGAGAGCAACTGCGGGTCGTGAACGGTGTGCGTGCGGCTTAGGCCGCGGTGCACGCCGACAGCTGCGCCGCGGTTGGCCAGCGCACCTTCGTGACCCAACCGGCCCGCTCGAAGAGACGAATCACCGCGGCGGACGGATCGATCTGGTGCGGCAGCGCACCGTGCCGGGCGCACGCGGGGTGCGCGTGATGGAAGTTGTGCCACGACTCGCCGAACGAGAGGATCGCGAGCGGTGCGAAGTTGGTGCTGCGGTCCTTCTCGCCCGCGGGCTGCTTCCCGAACATGTGGCAGATCGAGTTGACGCTCCACGTCACGTGGTGCAGCAGCATCATGCGCACGAGACCGGCCCACAGCAGCATGCTCAACGCGCCGCTGATCGTGCCCGTGACACCCCAACCGAGGAAGAACGGGCCTGCGAGCGACACGATGCCGAACAGCGGGAACCAGCGGCTGATGAGCGCGGTGTCGGAATCCTTCAGCAGATCGGGCGCGTAGAGCTCGGCCGACGTGAGATCCGCGGTGAACAACCAGCCGATGTGCGCGTGCGCGAGACCGCGCAGTTGGGCGCCGACGCCGGTTCCGTACTCGTAGGGCGAGTGGGGGTCTCCGGGCGCGTCACTGAACACGTGGTGCCGGCGATGCGCGGCGACCCAGCCGCTCAGCGATCCCTCCATCGCGAACGAGCCGATCATCGCGAGCAGGATCTTCAACCAACGCTTCGGGACGAAGCTGCGGTGAGTGAACAGGCGGTGGTATCCGATGCTGATGCCGAAGCCGGTGATGACGAACAGCACGCCGCCGATCACGATGTCGCGCAGGTGGACGATGTTCCCCCACATGAGCGGGAGGGCGATGGCCAACCCGACGGCGGGGCTCAGCACGAGAAACCCGGTGACGAGCTTCATCGCGATCGCGACGGGGAGCGACTGCTTCACCTCGGACGGTGCGCGAGACGGAGACGGTGAACTGGGCGGGGACGCCTGGAGCAAAGTGGCCATGTGCCGATTCCTCTGATCTGCGGACTGCGTGTGCTCCGGACCAGGGACCGGGGAAGGGGGCACGTCGACCAAAAATTGGCGACTTCCGTAGGGTATAGGTCGGCAGGTGCCGACCTTGCCATGACTCTCAGGTTCGATATTTCCGCCGCGCGAGCCGCGCGATCCACCGAGGGGCGCGTGCGTCCAGCCAATAGCCTCGCGGCAGCGTTGGGGTCGCTAGCTCAACTGGTTAGAGCGTCGGACTTTTAATCCGCAGGTTCCGGGTTCGAGTCCCGGGCGACCCACCACGAAGGTCCAGTTCACACGGGGTGCGACTCGGCGGACTGGCACCGTCGACTGCTCTCAGCCAAGAAAAATCCAAGAAATCGCGTGGCTACATTCTTGGCTGTGCGCGGTTCACTGTGAGAACGTCGACCCGGAACGTGGGAGTTGATCGCGTCGCTTGGACGCGACCCACTCGACGGCCGCCACCGCCAAATCAGTCGCACGATCAACGGAACGAAACGCGAGGCACAGCGCGCGCTGGCGGAGCTCATCACCGAGGTGACTGCCGGACGCTCGTCCGGCGCGAACGCGACGGTCTCGGAACTCCTCGCGCAATGGCTCGATCACGCATCCGCGGAACTCTCACCGACGACGCTGCGCACCTATCGCCAGATCGTGCGCACGCGCCTCGGACCCGCGATTGGATCCGTCCGCGTGCGCAAGCTGCGAGCCCAGCAGCTGGATCTGCTGTATCTCGCCTTGATGCGCGACGGCGCTCTATCTCCCGCGACGGTGCGTCAAGTGCACTCCGTCATCCGCCGTGCACTCGCCCAGGCCGTCCGCTGGGGCTGGGTACCAATCAACGTCGCGGCCAACGCCTCTCCGCCGCGGGCCCGTAAACCGCAACTCGGACCGCCGACCATGACCGAGGTACAGAAGCTCCTCACGGCGGCGTTCGAGGAGAACACCGAATTCGGGGTGTTCCTCCACGTCGTCGCGACGTCGGGGGTCCGGCGCGGTGAGGCGTGCGCGCTGCGATGGCGCGACGTCGATCTCGAGGCCGGCGTCGCGATCGTCAGCCGCGCGATCATCAGCCTCGCCGGCGGTGGCTACCTCGAGAAGGACACCAAGACTCACGCGATTCGCAAACTCGCGCTCGATCCGGACACCGTCCGACTGCTCGACGCCCACCACGGCCGCATGACCGCCCGCGCCGAAGCCTGCGGCGGCGACTTGGTAGATGACGCGTTCGTGTTCAGTGAAGCGGCCCGCGGAGAACGTCCGTGGCATCCCGACACCCCTACCGCTCGCTTCGGTCGACTCCGCCACAACATCGGCCTCGACCATGTCCGCCTGCACGACCTGCGCCACATGCACGCCGCGCAACTCCTCGCCGCCGGCATTCCCGTACGCACCGTCTCCGGCCGCCTCGGCCACGCCAACGCCGCGACGACCCTCAACGTCTACGCGCACTTCCTCGCCGCGAGCGACCGCCAAGCCGCGACCGTGATGGGTGACCTCTTGCGCCAGACGTAGGCACGTCACGGATGTGACGGCCACGAGGCGGTACAGAGCCGGAGTGCCCGTTCGCCGTCGATCAAGCGCGCTCCGTGATTCCCTGCGGTCGGAGCGAGGGCGAACTCGCGGGGACCACCCGTTCCGCCTCGCGCAGACGGGTTTTCGTCTGCCGCCACCGGGGCTTTGGCAGTCAGGCGATGATCTTCGACTGAGAGGCGCCAACACTTCGGCCGTCCAGTGACTTAGCAGGAGGTGGTGGTGAATCCGGATCGCGACTTCGAGGATTGGTATCTCGATGCGCGCCCGAGGATCTATCTCGGGGTGCTCGCGGCGGTTCGGAGTGCCGATGTCGCTGCGGACGCGACCGATGAGGCTTGTGCGAGGGCGCTGGCCAGGTGGCAGCGTGTCGGCCGGATGGAGCGACCCACGGCTTGGGCGATGACGGTGGCGCTGAACGTCGCCCGGCGGCGCCTTCGCCGGAGCGCGCACGAGGCCCGGCTGGCATCTGCGACACCGGACGCCCGTGTTGCGGAGCCCGGCCGTGAGATATGGGAGCTCGTCGCGGCGCTGGGAGAACGGCAGCGGACTGCCATCGCGCTTCGTTACATCGTGGGCCTGACCGAGCGTGAGGTCGGCGCGGCGATGGGCGTCGCGCGCGGCACCGCGGCCGCTGCGCTGTCCGAAGCGCGAGCCGAGCTGCGTCGGATGCTGACCGAGGAAGTAGATGAGGAGGAGGTCAGATGAGCGATCTCGAACGTGCTGTCGACTCGTGGCTCGATGGCGCTGCGCCGCTCACTCCACCCGTTGCGGTGTTGCGTCGTCGCGTCACCCGCCGTCGTCGGCGACGCGCCGCGTCGATCGGCGCGACGGTGACGATCGTGATCGTGCTCACTGCGTTCGCCGTCGCGGCGCACACGACTCCGGGCGGGAGAGTCACAGTTGTGGCCACGGGCTCGGGCGTTCCTCGGGTCTCGACGACGACGTCCCGTCTGCCGGTGTTGCCGACCGCGACAGACACGGAGTTCCCGAAGCTCGGTGAGCTGATCCGTCAGGTGCGCGACGTCATCCGCGGGACGGGCGACGGGGGGCCTGTGACGGCGGAGGTGGTGAAGACGACCAACGGCGAGTGGAATCCCGGCGCCGGTCAGTCTCGCGATGCGGTCTGGTACGGCGTGCAGCTCATCGGCGACGGCACGGGCGCGTTCCGCTGCACCGGACGGTGTCAAGGGCTCGGGAACCGTCCGTCGTGGACGAGCCGCTACTCGACGTCGGGGTTTTCGCCCACGACTGGCGGAGCCGATTACGGGATCGGGGCCCCAGAGAGAAACCTGCAGGAGCTTGGGACGGTGTACGAGCTTGATCTCGGGCTCGAAAGCGGGCCGTGCGCGTTGCTGGATGCGAGCGCCGTTGCGGTTGCGGTGAAGGGGCGCGTGACGAGCACGAGCGCGGTGGCGAGCATCGGTGGCACGGCCCGCAACCTTTGCCGCTACGACACGACAACTGTCTTCGGTGCGGTCGTCGCTCGGTTCAGCTTCAGCGGACGGAGCGACTTCGATCGGGCACGTGCGGTCCCAGGTACCGAGCCGTTGAGCGGCGTAGGCGATGAGGCCTTCGTAGCGGGCAAGACGCAACTGTTCGTGCGGGTCGGCGACGGATTCGCTTCGATTGAGACCCAGAAATACGCCACCGGCGGACATGCCGTCCTCATCGAGCTCGGCCGGAGCGCGGCCGCCAGACTTCGTGCCGAGGCCTGAACGCGTCGGCACGACGCCGTGCTCGTCTCAGGGGTTCACGATCGTTCGTGTCGCTGATTGGTCGTCGTGTCGGTGATCAGCGTCAGATTCGCTTCGTCCAATGAATTCCGCGAAACCGACCGGATTCGACGCCATCCAACGAACGCGGCTCGGACATATGCGCAGGTCACGGACCTATTTGGAAAGAATAAACTGGACATATCCGACTTTTAATCCGCAGGTTCCGGGTTCGAGTCCCGGGCGACCCACCGACGGTGGAGGGGGTCTACGGAGTCCCCCTCCACCGAACCGGGTGTTACTAGACGCCGCAGACCGCGTACGCCGTGATGGTCGCGCGGCCCGCCTCGGAGCCGTTGGCCCTCGTCTGAATGGCCGTTGCGGTCCAACCCGCGGGGGTCCCGGTCGTGACGTCGGGGGACGAAGACGAGACCGCGGCCTGCGCGTTGGCACCCTGGGTGATCGTGGCGCCTCCGCCGACGAGCTTCGGGTGATCCTCGGGGCACGTTGCGCTCGACTGGGTCGATACCGTGCCGTTCCCCGAGTTGGTCGCAAAGGTCCCGGCCGAGGCCGCGCCGACGACGGTGGTGTCAGCGACCGTTCCGGGGATCCCCTGGTCGCCCTGCGAGCCCTGAGCACCGGTCGCTCCGGTTGCGCCGGTTGCGCCCGGGACGCCCTGCGATCCCTGAGCACCGGTCGCCCCGGTTGCTCCCGGATCACCTTGCGCTCCTTGCGCTCCTTGGGCCCCCGTGGCACCCGTCGCTCCGACCGCGCCGTGCAGGGCGACCAGTGCCCACCCGAGGAAGGCCGTGGCGGGATCCAGGCCGACCGGCGGGCTCACGGTCGCGATGTAGCTCGATCCGTTCCGCGCGACGACGTCCCACTGGTTGTACTGCGTCGCCGCGCTCCACGCGCCGCGCCACTTCAGGCTCTGCCAACTGAACGCCGTCTCGCCCGCGACGCACGACTGTCCGAGATCCTTGTCGATCACGCGGACCGCGCCGGTGTTGTTCCGGCACGCGTTGACGACGTTGCCGTCGGGCACGTCGGCGATCGCGGATCCGGCCATGAAGATCGTCAATGCGAAGACCGCGGCGGCCCACCGCCACGGGTGCTTGAAGGCGCGTCGAATTCGACCGGTACGACTCACAGCTGACCTCCCACAAGAGCGGTCCGAGCCGGACCGCGTCGTTGGCCGCGCCGACTGGCGTAGCCGGCGCGCACGCTACGGAGCCCGCCTTTCGGGCGCCTTTCGCGACGTTGCCTTACAGTCCGACCCGACGCGGGGCACGGCGGACAGGAGCACAGGCGTGAACGTTCACGCGCGTGGGATCGTGGTGCTCGCCGCGCTCGTGCTCGCCGCCGCGTGCAGCTCCTCGTCCGCCTCCAAGGCCGCGGAAAGGGTCGGGCCCGACGCGTCGCGGTTCGAGGTGCGCGCCGTCGAGCATCAGGGCGCCACGCGCGAGCACGCGGGCGCGGCCGAGCGCGTCGCGCGATCGGGCGCCGACTGGCTGCTCCTCGGTCCGACCCTCATCAACGGCTACGACGTGAAGTCGGTTCAGGTGCACGGGGTGCGTGCGCGCGACGAGTTCACCATCCAGCTCGAAGTCGACGCGGCCGCGGCCGGGCGCGCGGTCTCCGCGGCGCGCACACACCCGGCGCTCGCGTTCCTCGTCGACGCGCACGTCGTGCGGGTCGCGGCCGCCCCGCGCGTGATGGGCGACGACATCGTGCTGGGCGACGGTGGCGCCGCCATCGTGAACGTCGACCTGTTCGCACCGCGTGCCGTCGTCGTGTCGCTCGCCGGGAAGATCACCTCCGGGGCGGTGCCGATCGACGCCGCGTCGGCGGACGCGACGGATCGCCGCGGCTTCGTGGTGTGCGAAGGGTTCGTGCCCCGCGTCGAGGGCCTCACCGCGTTCGGCGGGTTCACCGCCCGGCTGACCGACCGCGCCAACGCGATCCGGATCACCAACGTGTTCCACCTCGATACCGCGACCTGGGACCACGTTCCCGACGGCGCCGCGGTCGGCGACTGCAACTACTACATGGGCGGAGCGGCCCTCCCGCACGACCGGTACCTCGTGCGGTACCTCGTCGTCGCGCACGGACCGACGCTGCGGCTCACGAGCCGGGCGTGCGAGCCCGCCCACTGCTGACCTCGCGGCGCGAGATCGGGCGCGCTACTTCGCGCTGATCACGTGCACGACGAACCAGAGCGCCTCGTCGGGCGCGATGCTCGGCGCCCGGCCGGCCGCGGCGTACGCGAGCTTCGACGGGATCCCGAGGAGCCGCTCGCCGCCGACCTTCATGCCGGGGATGCCCTGCTGCCAACCGGTGATCACACCACTGAGCGCGAACGTCGCCGGCCGACCCGTCGCGTACGACGAGTCGAAGATCACGCCGCTCGAGCACGCGACCCCGATGTAGTCGACGGTGAGCGTCTGGCTCGCGGTGACGACCGCGCCCGTTCCCACCTTCAGGTCCTTGGTCACGAGCTTTGTCGGTGGCGGCCCGGTCTGCACCGGCACCGCGGGCGCGCCCTTGGGGAGCGCGCCCTTCGTCGCGACGCACGGCTTGCCGGCCACCGACTTCAAGGGTGCGACCGTCGTGGTCGACTCGGGCGTCGTCGATGTGGTCGAAGACGACGACGTGGAGGTCGAGGACGCGCTCTTCCCGCCGAAACCAGGGTGGACCAGGATGATGACGATGGCCACCACGACCACGATCACCCCGGAGCTGGTGACGATGCCCCGGCGCCGCTGTTTCTGACGGGCGCGGGCCGCGGCGGCCGAGGTGCGGTACCGGGTCCGTTGCTGTCGGGCGTTCGGCTTCTTCTTGGGCAAGGGTCGTGAGCCTACGGGTCCCGGGGAGCCCGCGGCAGTCAGACCCGCGGCAGTCAGACCCGCGGCAGTCAGACCCGCGGCAGTCAGACCCGCGGCAGTCAGAGTGGAGCGCGTCGCGGGCCGACGCCGGTGCGACGCCGCGATCCGGGTAGAAATCGGCCATGACCTACGAGCACTACGGCCAGGAAAACCCGAAGTGGGCGGCGAACCGCCAAGCCGTGCTGATGCCGACGGAGGTGTCGAGCCGGGTCGGTTTCTTCGACCGGTTCGCGGGACTGGGGTCGAAGATGGCGAGCCGGGCGCCGTTCTTCGCGTTCTGCATCGTGCTCGTCGCGGCCTGGCTCACCCAGGGAGCCGTCTCGATCATGGTCAGCGGGCACGTCTCGTCGTTCCTCAACGACAAGTACCAGCTCGAGATCAACACGACGACGACGATCATCACGTTCCTGCTCGTCGCGCTCCTGCAGAACAGCCAGACGCGAGAAGACCAGGCGACGCAGCACAAGCTGAACGCGATCGCCGACGGGCTGGCCGATCTCATGACCTACACGTCGGAGCGGGCGAGCGACGACACGTTGCGCCGCGACATCGCGGAGCTGCGCGCCGCGGTCGGTCTCGAAGATCGTGAGAGCACCAGCCGCAACCGTTCCGACACCGGGCCGAGCCGGGCGGTCGATCGCTAGCGGGTCGCGCCCCGGCGCAACCGGTCGGCCGAGAGCAGGAGCGCGGCGGCGGCCGCGAGACCGAGGGCGAGGCCCGTGGTCGGCGCGGGCAGCCGCCGGCCGCCGAGCGCGAGCACGATGAACGCCGCCACGGCCGCCCCCGCGACCATCGCCACGAAGCGACCGAGCGACGCGCGTCGCACGCGGCGTTCGGCTCGCGCGACGGTGCGGGCTTCGAGCGAACGGAGCCCGAGCTCGACCGTCGCAAAGAGGGCCACGGCCTCGAGCACCGCCCATCCGTCGAGCCGGTTGCCGCGGTTGAGCGAGACGAGCCGGAGCGAGTACTCGCCGGCGAACGCGAGGGCGGCGAACGCGAATCCCGTTGCCCAACCGAAGAGCCCGGCAATGAGCGCGACGATGCCGGCGCCGGCGAGCAACACCTGGGGGTGCACCGGTGCGCCGCCCGCGACCAGCGGGACGGCGCCGGTCGCGACGCCGACGATCACGCACGCGGCCGAGGCCTGACTGCGAGCCCGGCGTCGGCTCGGCCCGTCGTCTCCGGGTCGGTCGCCACGGAGAACTGCGGGTGCGGTCATCGCCGGGCTGTTCCGACCCGCCCGCGCGCCCGCGCGAGCTCCGCGACCACGAAGCCGAGCGGGTCCTCGGCGCCGTACGTCCCGACCCGCACGCCGATCGCTTCGAGCGTGTGGCGGCGCAGCTCGCGTTCGAGGCGCCACAACCGCCGGGCCGTCGACTCCGCGCCCTCCTCCGGAAGCTCGGCGGTCAGCTCGATGACGGTGGCGTCGAAGCCGCGGCGGCGAACGTCGATGATCGCGCGCATCATGCGGTCGTCGGCGAGCGGGCTGAGCACGACGACGAGCGCCCGCGGAGGCAGCACGGCGGGCGGCAGCCAGCGCAGTGAGCGGTCGGCCTCCGTCCAGCGCGCGACGCTGCCGAGCAGGTGCTCCACGATCATGTAACGCGCCCGTTCGCCCATGCCCGGAGTCACCCAGTCGGTGGAACCTCCGAGGCTCACGATGCCGATGCGGTCGCGGACCGCGAGCATCGCCGTCGAGAGCGAGCACGCGGCGCGAACCGCACGGTCGAGCGTCGCCGATCCGCTCGCGGGCCCGTCGGCGAACGTGTCGAGGAGGAGCACCGCTTCTGCGTTGCGCTCGGGATGCTGGTCGTTGACGTAGGTCTCGCCGCGGCGCGCGCTGACGCGCCAGTTCACCCTGCTCGCGCGGTCGCCGGGCCGGAACGGCCGCACGTCGGCGAACTCGATCCCGTCGCCGAGGGCCCGCGCGACCTGACTCCCGTTGTCGTTGCGGGTCTCGAACGGCGCAACGATGCGCCGGAGCGTCCCCGCGTCGGGAAGCACCCGCAGCGGGCGCGGCGATCGCAGGTTCGACTCGAACGCGAGCACGCCGAGGGCCGGGCGCACCCGGATCACGACTCGTCCGAGGTCGTGGCGACCCCACTCGCGCGCGACGACCGTGACGGTGAGCACCCGCGGCACGCGGCCACGCAGGGCGACCGCCCACGCGGCTCCGGCCGGCGGGTCGACTACGTCGACTCCTCGCGGCAGGTCGAGGAGCAGCTCGACGCACGCGACGTCGGTGGCCGCGGTGACGGTCACCGTGACGCCGACCTCTTCGCCCTGGATGATGCGGTCGGTGTCGGGCTCGACGGCGACGGCGATCGCGGGCGGCTTCGCCGCGGCGATTCCGACGACCAACGCGACGGCAAAGGGAGCAGCGAGGGCCGCGAGCTCGGGACGGCCGGTCGCGAGCGCCACGAGGAGGCCCATGGCCGCCAGCGCGACGAAGGTGTGCAGCCGCGCGGTGCCGAACGCCTGCGTCACCGCCCAGGGACCGGTTCGGGCGGTGCCGCCGGTGCCGTCGGCGCCGCGGCGAGGTCCTCCGCCGCGGGTGTCGGGACCGATGCGACGATCTCTTCGATCACCGTCTCCGGACGCACCCTCCGCACCCAGAGCTCCGTCCGCAGCACGAGCCGGTGCGCCAACGCCACGACGGCGACCGCTTTCACGTCGTCGGGCGTCACGTACTCGCGCCCGGCGAGGGCTGCGTTCGCGCGCGCGAGCTTCATCACCGCGAGGCTCCCGCGGGGGCTCGCGCCGACTTCGACCTGCGCGCTTGTTCGGGTTGCGGCGACGAGGTCGACGACGTACCGGCCGACGCTCTCGGACACGTGCACCTGCTCGAGCGACCTCTGCATCGCGATCAGCTCGTCGGCCGACACCACCGTCTGCAGGACGACGTCGTCGGCGCCGCGCTCGATGCGCTGCTCCAGCATCTCCCACTCGGTCTGCGCGTCGGGGTAACCGACCGCGGTGCGCAGGAGGAAGCGGTCGAGTTGCGCCTCCGGCAGCGGATACGTGCCTTCGTACTCGATTGGGTTCTGCGTCGCGATCACGAAGAAGGGTGCCGGCAGGAGATGGGTCTCGCCGTCGGCGGTCACCTGCCGTTCCTGCATCGCCTCGAGCAGCGCAGCCTGCGTCTTCGGTGGCGCGCGGTTGATCTCGTCACCGAGCAGCAGGTTGGCGAAGAGCGGCCCGGGACGAAACTCGAAGTCGCTCGTGCGCTGGTTGAAGATCGTCGACCCCGTGACGTCCGACGGCATCAGGTCGGGGGTGAACTGCACGCGGGAGAAGCGCAGGCCGATCACCTGTGCGAACGAGCGGGCCATGAGCGTCTTCGCGAGCCCGGGATTGTCGTCGATCAGCACGTGGCCATCGGCGAGCAACCCGAGCAGCACGACGCGCAGCGCGTCTCGCTTCCCCACGACGGCCCGCTCGATCTCGTCGAGGACCGCCTCCGCGCGCTGCCGGGTCTCGGCGACGGTGAGGATCACAGCTGCTCCAGGGCGCAGACCAAGGCTTCGCTCGCGTCGACGTCGAGGCCCGGCATGTCGCGCGTCTCGAGCGCGGCGAGCGCGGGGTCGAGCACGAGGGCGAGCGCGTCGGGAACCGGTCGGGGCAGGTGCGCGTACACCGATTCGACCTCGATCGCGGTGTGCGCGCCGGGGCGGAGCCGATCGGCCGCGATCGCGGCGACGAGCGGCGCGAGATGACGGCGCGCGTCGGCTGCCGAGCCCTCCGCAGCAACGAGGCGCCGGGAGATTCGTACGAGGTCGAGGGGCAGGCTCGACGGCACATCGACCCGGCGTCGAGGCACGCGATCGAGCGGCGATGGCGGCGCGAGCGGCGCGGCGCGCCGCAACCCGCCCGCCATGGTGACCACCGCGACCAGGCCGAGGACCGCGGTCTCGAGCTGCAGGATCAGCCGGCTCTCGTTGGGATCGATCGCGAGGCCGACACCCGTCGCCGTCGCGCTCACGATCGTGACGATCAGCGCGCGGCGCCGCGAGATCCGGCCGCGACGGTCGAGGCGTTGCGCCGACACGCTCAACCGATCCGACCGAGGTCGGCGTCGTGCCCACGCCGCAACGCGGCGCGCAGCGACTCCAATGCCGTGATCGCGCCCGATCGCATGGGCTCGTCGACCGCGAGGGTCGAGAACCGGGCCCGCTCGGCGAGGGCCGTGAGATCACGCAGCGGTTCGAGACCGCCCGCCGGCAACGTCGCGTCGGTCGCTCCGCCCGCGAGCGCGCGGTGCAGGTACTCGCTCGGCGTCTCCCACGGTTGGCGGGCGAAGCCGCGGGCCGCCATGCCGCGTTCCATGCGCGCGTACGCGGCCACCACGGCGCGACGCGGGTCGGGCTCGCGGCGCAGGTCGTCGAGCGACGCGTCGAGCATGGCGATGGTTGCGGTGTCGATGCCGCCGTCGGTCGTCGGGCCCGCGCCCGGTCGGCGGACGACGGCGGTCATCAACGCGGCCGCGGTGCCGAGGCCGACGATCACGAGCGGCCACCACGTGTCGCTCGTGTGCCCGCCGTTGCTGCCGCTCGCCGCGGCCGGCCTTCCGCTCGCGCCCGCCCCGGCGTCGATTCTCCTCGCCGGGTGCGACGGATGGAAGAGGACCCGGACCAATGAGATCACCACGATGACGACGAGGAACATGAGCGCGCCCGTCCACCGCTTTCGGCGCTGCTCCGGTGTCTCGGTGATCCGGGTGCCGACGAGCAGGAAGACGACGAGTGCGATCGCGAAGATCCCCGCGCCGACGACTCCTACGACGACGATCGCATGCGGGAGCGAGTGCACGCCGGTGCCGCGGTGCTCGCTCCACTCCGCACCGTTGGACTCCATCGCGACGACGGCGACGAGTCCGAGCGCCACGAGGCCCCAGCCGACGGCGCGCCGCCGTGTGGTTGGTTCCCGGGCCGCTGACTCGCGCTCGATCGCGTCGGTCACGCACCCAGTCTGGCCGGGAGCAGGCCCGATCGCAGGTCTACGACGACGTTGCGCTCTCGCGTGCTTCGCGGGCGGCGACCTTCTCGTGCACCGACTGACCGACGGCCGAGATGCGTGCTCGCGGATCCGACGTGCCCGCAACCGACGCGTAGTACGCGGCCTTGCGGCGGGCGACGCGACCGTTCGGACGCGGCTCCTCGGTCACGAGGTCGGGGTCGAGCTGGCTGTTCATCCCGTCCTTGAGCAGCAGCAGCGCCTCGGCGCGCAGCTGCGAGACGCGGCTCTCGCTCACACCCAGCTCGTCGGCGAGGTCCTGCATCGAACGCTCTTCGAAGAAGTATCCGACGACGACGCGCCGCAGCCGGTCGGGCAGTGCGGCGACCGCGTCGGTGAGGACGGAACGGCGCTCACGCTCCAGGATCGCCTCCTCCGGGCCGAGCTCGCCGGCCGTGAGGAACTCCTCGGCGTCGCCGTCGAGCACGAGCGACTCGTAGTTGAGCACGGTGGCGCGGTGCACGTCGTCGACGAGCTTGCGGATGCTGTCGGCCGGAAGGTGCAGGGCCTCGGCGATCTCGTCGGCGGTCGGCGGTCGGCCGAGCCGGTTGGTGAGCTCGTCGGTGGCCTGCTGCATCCCGCGGGCGCGGGACCGGACCGAACGGCTCGCCCAGTCGCGGCCGCGCAGCTCGTCGAGCAGCGCGCCGCGGATGCGAGTGGATGCGAAGCGGTCGAAGGCGATGCCCCGCTGGGGGTCGAAGCTTCGTGCCGCCTGCGCGAGACCGAGCATGCCCGCCGAGACGAGGTCGCCCCGGTTGACGTGGCTCGGGACGCGGTGTGCGATCTCCGACGTCACGTACTGCACGAGCGCGAGGTTCTCCTGAACCAGTTCGGACTCGAACTTCGCACGCGTCTCGTCGATCATGTTGGTCTTCACGTTTCCCCCAGCCTCATACTCCGCATACTCCGCCTGAATGTGGTTTCGTCCCCCGGGCCTCCGATACTTGAATCAACCTCGCGGTTGATTCGCCGATCGGGTTCTTGCCGCCGCTCTGGGTGGTGACCGGCGAGTCGGCCCGATAGCCTCGGGATGGGAGGAATTCGTTGCCGCAGAACGGTGAGCAGCAGTCAGGCGAGATTTCCGGGGGTGCCGTGGTGGTGGACGAGCTGGCGCTCGTCCGGCTCGGGCTGACCACCGTCCTGGCGGGTCTCGACCCCGGGATCGGGGTCGCGATCGAGACGCCGAGCGGCCGGGAAGCAGCCGAGCAGGTGCCCGGGCTCGACGCCGCGCTGGTCGTCATTGGCGCCCCCGCCGACATGCCCGTCGTCGAGGCCGTGCGCCGGGCGCGGGCGGGGAGCCCGTCGGCGCTGATCCTGGCCCTGCTGGGGTCGGGGCAGGTCGGATCGGTCGCCGCGATCGTCGATGCCGGCGCCGACGGCGTGGCGCTGCGCGG
>JBBSEC010000044.1:0-33761 GCA_038240075.1 Acidimicrobiia bacterium | reverse complement strand
GGTCGCGCTGGGCGTGGCGCCCGCGGCGTTGGTCGCGGAGTGCGACACGGTGATGTTCTGCCTCTCGAAGGGGCTCGCGGCTCCGGTCGGCTCGCTGCTCTGCGGGAGCGCGGCCGCGATCACCGAGGGGCGCGTGCACCGGCAGCGCTTCGGGGGAGGCATGCGCCAGGCCGGGATCATCGCCGCGGCCGGGATCGTGGCCCTCGAGACCATGGTCGAGCGGCTGGCCGACGACCACGCCCGCGCCCGCCGGCTCGCCGACGCGATCGCGGAGCGGTTCCCGGGCGCGCTCGATCCCTCGTTGGTTCGAACCAACATCGTCTGTTGCCCGATCGACGCCCTGCCGGAGCACACGCTCGAGCGGCTCGGTGCCGACGGCATCCTTGCCGGCACCCTCGACCCCTCGACGTTCCGGTTCGTAGTGCACAAGGATGTCGACGACGACGGCATCGACCGTGCGTGCCGTGCGATTCTCCAGCTCTGATCTCGCTCTGAAGTTCACCAGCCGTAGGAGGCTTCCATGTCCCGTGCTCTTGTCACCGGTTGCTCGACCGGCATCGGCCGCGCCACCGCCATCGAGCTCACCAAGCGGGGCTTCGACGTCGTCGCGACCGCGCGCCGTCCGCAGACGATCGACGACCTCGACGTCGCCGCGACCCTCGCGCTCGACGTCGACTCCGACGCGTCGGTCGCCGCCGCGGTTGCCGCGGCCGGCGAGATCGACGTGCTGGTGAACAACGCGGGGTTCGGCGTCATCGGCCCGGTCGAGACGGTGCCGCTCGCGGAGGTCCGCCGCATGTTCGAGACGAACGTGTTCGGCGTGATCCGCATGATCCAGGCGGTGCTGCCGCAGATGCGCGAGCGCAAGTCGGGCACGATCGTGAACGTCACGTCGCTCGCCGGTCGGGTCGCACCGCCGTTCGACGGCTTCTACTCCGCGACGAAGTTCGGCATCGAGGGGCTCACCGAGGCGCTGCACTACGAGGTCGGGCACTTCGGTATCCGCTGCGTGCTCATCGAGCCGGGTGTGTTCGAGACCAACTTCGGCGCCAACGAGGCGATCCACGGTCGCGAAGGCGGGCCGTACGACGCGCTCGCGAAGCAGTGGGACGAATCGCGCACCAAGCTCCCCGCCAACGATGAGTCGTCTGGTCCCGAGACGGTGGCCGCCGCGATCGCCGACGCGATCGAGGCGAAGGAGCACACGCTCCGTCACCCCGTCGGCGCGGACGCCGAGCTCGTCACGACCGTGCGCGCGCAACTCGACGACGCCACGTTCGAGTCGACGATGCGCGAGACCCTCGGCCTCACCTGGTGATCGAGCGCGGGCTCAGTCGTCGTTCGTGATCATGCCGATGCCGAGACCGAAGAGGCCTCCGAGGTTCGCGTTCGTCGGGTTGCGGAACTGGACGACGATGTACTCGTCGGGTTCGACGGTGGTGTCACCGTTGACCTCGATGGTGACGTTCTGCGTGGTCTGACCGGGTGTGAACGTGACGGTCCCGCTCGTGGGCGTGTAGTCGGTCGCGGGATCGGCCTGGTTGCCCGTTCCGTGCGGCGCGAACACCGTCGCCCAGTCGGCCGTGACCGTTTGCGTCGACGGCTTCGAGAGGGTGACGGGGATGTCGAGCGCGGTCGTGCCCGTGTTGCCCTCGAGGACGGACGCGCCACCCGGCGCGATCGTGTAGTGGTCGTCGTTGGTGATGATTCCGAAGCCGATTCCGAGCCCGAAGAGACCGCCGATGCCGGCGTTGGAGACGTTGCTGACGCGTACGAGGATGTACTCGTCGGGTTCGAAGAGCACGTCGCCGTTGATGCTGATCGTCGCGTTCTGTCTGGTCTGGCCGGGTGCGAACGTGACGGTTCCGCTCGCGGGTGTGTAGTCGTTCGCCGGATCGGCCTGAGCGGTCGATCCGTGAGGCGAGACGATCGTCGACCAGTCGGCGGTGACGGTCTGTGTCGACGGTACGGACAGCGTGATCGGCACCTGCAGGGTGGTGCTGCCCGAGTCTCCTTCGGCGACCGACGCGATCCCGGGCGACACGACCGGCGCGACCGTGATCCGAGCGATCGTCAGGCCGTCGGTGAACCACAGGGCGCCATCATTGCCCTCGGTGATGCTGCCCGGGCCGTCGATCTTGGGATCGGTGTACGTCGTAATCGTTCCCGAGGGGGAGATCCGCCCGATCGCGCCCGGCTTGTGGAAGGTCGAGATCGTGAACCAGACCGCGCCGTCGGGGCCGGCCGCGAGGCCGTTCACGTTCTCGAAGCTCTCGGGGTAGCTGGTGATCACGCCTGCGGTCGTGATCCGCTCGATCGCGGGGCTGCCGAAGGTTTCCACCGTGAACCACAGCGCGCCGTCGGGCCCGGCCACGATCCGCAGTGGAAGGACGGTGCCAGGGGCAGCGAGAGTGAAGTGCGTGACCACGCCGGCCGTCGTGATCCGCCCGATCGAAGCGCCGTTGGTGTTCGTGAACCACAGTGCGCCGTCCGGGCCGGCGACGATGTCCTCCGGGTTCGCAATGCTCGGGTCGGAGAAGACGGTCACGGTGCCGCTGGTCGTGATGCGCCCGATCGTGCTGTGTCCGTCGTTGAGGAACCAGAGTGCGCCGTCCGATCCCGCGGCGATCGCGGACGGGATGTCGAGGCCGGGGTCGGTGAAGTTGGACACGGCGCCGCTCGTGGTGATGCGCCCGATCGTCTCCGAGGCCCCGTTGACGAACCAGATCGCGCCGTCGGGGCCTGCCGTCATCTGCCGCGGACCGTCGATGCTCGGATCGGTGAACGTGGAGACTGCGCCCGTCGTCGTCATCCGCCCGATCGCGTGGTCGGCGAGCTTGTCGGAGAACCAGAACGCGCCGTCGGACCCTACGGTGAGGTCCGTGCCACTTTCGATCGCCGGCACGGAAAACTTCGTGACGGTCACACCGGGCGACGCTCCTGTCGCGGCCGCCGTCAGACTCACACTGACGAGCGGGAACGCGATGAACAGCACCGCCGCCCGCGCGACGAGGCGAACCGACCGACGGCGTGACGGTTCCTTGCGTGCGAGCAAGTGGCTGTTCCGCATCGCGATCTCCGTTCGCAGGGGAATTACTGCAACTC
This sequence comes from Acidimicrobiia bacterium, assembly GCA_038240075.1. Taxonomy (GTDB): domain Bacteria; phylum Actinomycetota; class Acidimicrobiia; order IMCC26256; family PALSA-610; genus DATBAK01. The sequence continues at coordinate 30,656 of JBBSEC010000044.1, read as the reverse complement.
GGACGCCTCGGACTCGACGACGTGCTTGATGCGCTCGAGCGTCTCGGTCATGCCGCGCTCGAGATCGGCTCGTCGGTCCTTGATCCCCATGAGGTAACGCTCGATCAACGGGTAGTACCACGCCAGGTCCGCGAGCACCTCGAAGGACTCGGTCAGGTTCGTGCCGGCGCCATCGGCGTCGGCTCGATACGTCCACCTCACGTCGGAACCGACCTCGAACGCGAACGCGCGACCCGGGTCGACGGCGACGACGGTTGGCTTCGTCGACCATCTGAGGAAGCCGCGCTTGTTGGAGCCCTTGAAGCGGGCACCGACTGCGGGAGCCGTCGCGCCGTCGAGCCACTCGCACTTGATCGTCTCCGGGCTCCATTCGCCCATGCGCGTCACGTCGCTCACGACGCCGTACACCACCGCCGGCGGCGCGTCGACGTGCAGAAGTACCTCGGCCTTCGTCCCCTGCTTCATGTACGTCATTGTCAGTCAGTTACCGGCCGGCCGCAACCGAGGTTCGTGCTGCCGCACTCGGCCGTGTGCGCCGGTCAGTCGGAAGGGCCGTCGGGACGGGTCACCCGCCACTCGGCCATCGCGCGCAACATGAGCACGGCGACGATCCCGGCACCGATCGCGGCGAGCACTGCGCCCACGACCGAACCGCCGGCCTTGGCGACCGCGCAGCTGTGCGACGCCGCGTGGTAGCCACGCACCGATTCGAGCATGCGCTCGAGCAGCGACGGGTTCTCCTGGCAGCTCGTGTCGATGAGCCCGTAGCCAATCAGGGCCCCGAGCCCGCCGCAGACCACCACGGCCGAGAAGGCCAGGAGCAGGGGCCCCCGCCGGGGGACGTTGGGATGGAGGACGAACTCGTCGCCGTCGTCGGCTTCGGTGTCCTCAGGCTCCATCGCGCCGATCGTATCGACCATGCCAGACTTCACTCCGATGATGCGATGAGCGAAGCGTGGCGGGAATGGACCGTCGCCGCAGCGCTGCTCGAGACCGACGCCGGGCTGCTGATGGTGCGCAACGTCCGCAGGGGCGGCTTCGAGGATTGGAGCACGCCCGGTGGCGTGGTCGACGCCGAGGATGCGTCGCTCCTCGCGGGGCTCGAGCGCGAAGTGTTCGAGGAGACCGGCCTGCGCGTCACTGCGTGGGAGGGGCCCGTCTACGAGGTGCACGCGGTCGCGCCCGACATGGGTTGGCACATGCGCTGCGAGGTGTACTGGGTCGCGGGCTTCGAAGGCGACATCGTCATCGACGACCCCGATGGCATCGTGGTCGAAGCGGAGTTCGTGCCCGTCACCGCGCTCGACGAACGGCTCGCGACGTGCGCGCCCTGGGTGCGGGAGCCGCTCGCGGAATGGCTCGCCGAACGGTGGGACGTCGGCGGCCCGCACCGGCAGTTCCACTTCGAGGTGCGGGGCACCGTCCGGAACGAGCTCTCGGTTACGAGGCACTGAGCCTCCAATATGCGCACCGAGGCCTCGATCCTCCACGTTGATCTCGATGCCTTCTACGCGTCGGTGGAACAGCTCCTCGACCCCGCGCTCCGCGGCCGCCCGGTTGTGGTCGGTGGGCTCGGCCCGCGCGGTGTGGTGTCGGCCGCGAGCTACGAGGCCCGCCCCTACGGCGTGCATTCCGCCATGCCGATGGCCCACGCCCGGCGCGCCATCCCGGACGCCGTTTTCCTCGCGCCGCGCTTCGCCGAATACGAGCGGTTCAGCGGCGAGGTGATGGAGATCCTGCGGTCGATCACCCCGCTCGTCGAACCGATCTCGCTCGACGAGGCCTTCCTCGATGTCGCGGGGGCGCGCCGCCGCCTCGGCGACGGACCGGCGATCGGTCGCTACGCGCGCACCCGCATTCTCGACGAGACAGGCCTCGTCGCGTCGGTTGGGGTCGCGACGACGAAGTTCCTCGCCAAGATCGCGAGCGACATGGCGAAGCCCGACGGGCTGCTGGTCGTCGCGCCGGGGGAGGAGGATGCCTTCCTCCACCCGCTGCCGCTCGGCCGGCTCTGGGGCGTCGGCCCGGCCACGCTCGCGCGACTCGAAGCGCTCGGCGTCCGCACCGTCGGCGATGTTGCGAAGCTTCCCGAGGCGACGCTCGTTAGCGCGCTCGGCGCATCGCACGGCTCGCATCTCTCGCAGCTCGCGCACAACGTCGACGACCGCGACGTCACGCCCGAGCGCGCCACCAAGTCGATCGGCAACGAAGAGACGTTTCCCCGCGACCTGCGCTCACGCGCGGAGCTCGAGCGCGAGATTGTGCGGCTCGCCGATCGCGTCGCCGGCCGCCTACGCCACGCCGGGCTCGTCGCGCGCACGATCACGCTCAAGGTGCGCTTCGCAGACTTCAAGACGATCACGCGATCGCGCACCGAGCCCGAGCCCACCGCGCTCTCGACCGACATCGCCGCCATCGCACGCGAGCTGCTCGCCGCGGTCGACGTCGCGAAGGGCATTCGTCTGCTCGGCATCTCGGGATCGCAGCTCGTGGCACCCGGGGCGCGTCAGGGCGTCCTCGATCTCGATGCCGACGACACCCGCGCGCGCCGTACCGCGGTCGAGAGCACGATGGACGCGATCCGCGCCCGGTTCGGTGCGGGTGCGGTGGGAGCCGGATCGCTCGTAACATCTCCGGCGGCGACACGGGACGGTGAGGGTTGAGGATCGGGATCGTCGGCTGCGGGCACATCGGAACCGTGCACGCGTACGCGTTGAAGCAACTGTCGGACGCGGGGCTCGTCGACGCGCACGTCGCCGCCGCCTACGACGCCGACGACGCGCGCGCCGCGAAGCTGGCGAAGAACCTCGGCGGTGACGCGACTGCGTCGCTCGACGCGCTCGTCGACGCCGTCGACGTGGTGTGGGTCTGCACCTGGACCGCCGCGCACCTCGAAGCGGTCGAGGCCGCAGCCGCGCGCAACTTGCCGGTGTTCTGCGAGAAACCCCTCGCTCCCGATCTCGCCGCGTGCGAGCAGGTGAGCGCGACCCTCGAGCGGGTGCCGCACCAGGTCGGGCTCGTCCTGCGGTTCGCGCCGGTGTTCGCGAAGGCCGCGGAGCTCGTCGGCAGCGGCCGCTACGGCCGCCCTCTCACCACGATCCTGCGCGACGACCAGTACTTCCCGATCCAGGGGATGTACGGCTCGACGTGGCGCAAGGACCGCGCGGCCGCGGGTGGCGGAACCCTCATCGAGCACTCGATCCACGACATCGACGTGCTCCGGTGGATCCTCGGCGACCCGCGCACCGTCTCGGGCACGACTGCGTGTGCCTTCGGCTACGAGGGGATCGAGGACCTCGCGTCGCTCACGATGCGGTACTCGAGCGGCGCGACCGCCCAGCTCGTGAGCGTGTGGCACCAGGTGATGTCGCGCGGCTCGAGCCGCCGGCTCGAGATCTTCTGCGAGGACGCGTACCTCTGGACCGAGGACGACTACCTCGGTCCGCTCCACGTCGAGACCAGCGACGGCTCCGAGGTGATCGAAGGTGCGGCCCCCGACTGGGCCGAGGCGCTCGACGTGCCCGAGGTCTACGAGAAGGCGGTCGCCCACTACGCGAGCCAGAGCAAGCACTTCCTCGACGAGCTCGCGGCCCACGGTTCCGAGGCCCGCGGCTTCCCGGGAGCCGCCGAGGCCCTGGCCGCCCACCGCATCGTCGACGCCGCCTACCGCTCCGCGGCCGCGGGCTCGACCCCCGTCCCCCTGCCGCCGGCATGACGGGCGCCAGCCTGAGCCGAAACGGGCGCCGCGTTGTTGGCTACCGTGCCGTGCGCGAGAATGGTGCGAGGCACGGTGGCACGGGGCGCGGCAGCGACTTCGACCCACCTTGAGATAAGAGGGATCGCGGATGCCGCTCTCCGACGAAGAGCAAAAGATCCTCCGGGAGATCGAGGCTCAGCTCAGCGCGACCGATCCGGCGCTGGCCGACCGAGCCAAGACCACCGTGTACCGGCACGCCGGCCGCAACATCAAGTGGGCCGGCCTCGGCTTCATCGCCGGTCTCGTGCTGATCGTCGCCACCTTCGCCACGAGCCTCATCGCCGCTTTCGCGGGATTCCTCGTGATGCTCGGCTGCCTGTTCGTCATCGAGCGCAACGCCCGCAAGCTCGGCAAGGCCGGTCTGCAGAGCCTCACCGGCTGGCGCGGCGAGGGTGGCATGAGCAACTTCCTCGGCGAGACCGGGAAGAACCTCCGAACCCGCTTTCGCCGCGACGACAACTAGGTTGACCGGTTTTCCGGCCGCGCAGGCGGCTCGGCTCGGGGGCGTGACGCGATCGCAGCTCGGCCATTGGCGCCGGAGCGGAGTCGTGGCTCCGTCGCTCGACGACGGCAGCTATTCGTTCCGCGACCTCGTCGCGTTGCGGGTCGTCGTCTCGCTGCTCGACGCCGGCCTGCCGATGGCCCGGGTGCGGGCCGCGCTCGCGGTCCTGCGCACCGAGGGCGCGGACGCGTCGGACGATCTCGCCGGCCTCCGCATCGTCACCGACGGGGTGAGCGTCTTCGCCTGTTACGACGACGGTCAGATTCTCGACGCCCTCCGCAACGGCCAGCTCGCGCTGTTCGTCGCCGTCGACCGGTTCGCGGCGGCGCTCGGAGCCGACGTGGAGGCGTTCACCGCCGAGCGCGACGCGTTCCTCGCCGCGCTCCAGTCGGGCTCGGCCTCAGACCGTGACAGTGACGAGACCGTCGTCGCCGACGCTGTCGTCGCCGGGGTCGGCATCGCCCGGTAGCCGGGCCCGCAGCACCCGCGGGTCGAGGCGGCGGCGGAGCCGCGCCCGGGGCGAGGTGTGCGTGCGCAACGCGACCTCGAGCGCTTTGACCTGCGTCCACGCGGCCTCGGCGTCGTCGTCGGAGGGATCGCCGGGCGCGTAGAGCGCGGTCGTGGTGAGATGCGCCAGCGCGAGCAGCGGCGGCCCCGCACTTCCCGCGCCGCCCGCGGGCGCCTCGCGCATCGCGAACTCGACCGGGGTCGACGACGGACGGCGATGAATGCGCGCTTCGGCGAGCCGTTCGAGGGCTTCGTCCCATGCGCCGGTGATGCGGGCACGACCCGACGGGGCGCGGCGTCGCCGCACGCGCCGCAGGCGCTTCAGGCCGATGACCGCACCGGCGCCTGCGAGCACGAGCGCCACCAGCGCGACGATCGCGACGAGCAGGAAGTTGAGGATGAGCGAGCCCGTCGACCGGCCCGATGTCGCCGACCCGTTCCCGGTCTCGAGGTTTCCGCCGAGCTTTCCGAGGTTGTTCGGCGGCTTCACCGTGGGCACCGGCGTGTTGGTCGCCGTGGGTCCCGGCGTTGCGGTGGTCTTCGGTGCCGTCGGCTTCGTTTGCGCCACGCCCGTCTGCGTGTAGTTGCCGGGTGTGGGATCGAAGCGGGTCGGCGTCGGCTCGAAGCGGATCCAGCCGAGCCCGGAGAAGTCGACCTCGGGCCACGCGTGCGCGTCCTCGGTGGTGACGTGGTACACGCCGGCCGCGTCGGGCGTGCCCGGCGTGAACCCGACGGCGACACGCGTCGGCAGGCCGATCGAGCGCGCCATCGCGGCGAACGCGCTCGAGAACTGCTCGCAGAAGCCGGCCTTGGTATTGAACAGGAACTCGACGAGCGCGGAGTCGGAGTGACCCTTCGGCACGGAAAGGCTGTAGGAGTAGTGGGTCCGCAGGTAGTTCTGCAGGGCGAGCGCTTCCGCGTAGGGCGTGTGCGCCTCGGCGGTGATCGAGCGGGCGAGGCTCTGGACCCGGTCGGGAAAGTTGCGCGGCAGGTCGAGGTCGGCCTTCGCCGAGGTGTCGATGTGCGCGGCGGCGAGCTGGGCCGCCGTGGGCGCGGGGTCCTGCGCCAAGACGTCATACGACGCCGCGATCGCGTTGGTGTTCGTCGTGATCACGGTGTCGGAGCCGGTCAGTACGCGCGCTCCCGGCAGGTCGACCGACGAGGGCTGGTACGCGACCGGCACCCACGGGCCCGCGAGTGCGGTGGTGGTGAAGCGGGCCTCGACGGGAATCGTCGTGCCCGTCGACGCGGGCGCCCCTTCGAGACTGCTGAGCGGCGCGCTTCCGGTCTTCGAGATACCCCACACGTTGCCGTCGAACTGGTCGAGGCCCGCGATGCGCCAATAGGTCGGGTAGCCGTGGGAGTCGACGGTGAACAGCTCTTGCGCGGGACTGGTCTTGAGTCGGTCGCGGATGTCGACGAGCGGGGTGACGACGACGAGGTTGCCGCGGCCGCGGTCTGCGCCCCCCAACTTCCGGTAGTCGAGGAGCGCGTCACTGCGCGCGCCCGGCAGCGCGGGACCGGCGACGAGCGCGGCCGCGATCGCGATCGCGGTCGCGGCGACCGCGCCGGCGATGGGCACCGCCGAGCGGTTCGGACCGCCGTGGAACCGCGCGCGGCGATCGGAGAGCGACGACCGGTGTTGTGCGAGCAGGAAGAAGCCAACTCCTGCGGCGAACGCGGCGGTCGAGCCCGCCTGTGATCCGCGACCGAGCGCCGAGACGGTGATGAAGATCGTCAACGGCGCGACGAGCGGTGCGAGTGAGCCTGACAGGCGCGTCGCGCAGATGTACGCGATGCAGCCGGTCACCCACGCCGCGATCACCGCGAGCAGCAACGCCGTGCCTCCCGCCGGCACGGGAACCGCGGCGCTGTGCAGCACGTGTGCCATCTGCGAGAGGTCGTGGCGGTACTTGGAGAGCGCGGTCGCGGTCGGGCGCCCCGCCGCGGGGCTGGCCGTCGCGGGCGTCTCGAGCCCGCCCGCGAGCGCGAGGACGATGATCGTGATGGGGGTGCGGCGGCCGTAGCGGTCGCACACCGCGCCGACGCCGACCGACGCGGTCGCCGCGATGACGACCGGCAGCAGCCAACCCCATCCGCTGAAGACGCGGGCGAGGCAGAGCGTCGATCCGCCGCTCAGGAGGGCGACGGCGACCAGAGTCGAGCGTGACTGCTGCTGCGTTGCCAACGGATCACCGCCTCGTTCCATGCGACGGGGAATGGGCGTTCGGGTGTGACCGTCACCGCAAGCGGCACGGTGCGGCGCGTCGCGAGGGCGGGTGCCTGGTTGCCGTCGGGCCGGGTGACCACCACCGCGAGCATCCCGCGCCGACCGGTGAGCCGCTCGAGGACGAACAGGTCGCCCTCACGCGGCCGGCCGAGCACCGCGACCACCGTCGACGGCCGGGCGCGCCCGGTTGCGATCCGCGGCAGACCCGACGTCTCGATCACGGCCAACTCGTCCATGAGCGACGCGAGATGGCGGCGGCCGGCCTGGCCGAGGCGCTCGCCGGCCGTGGTGCGGACCTCGACGCGGCGTTGGTCGCGCTCGAGGCCGTGGACGATCGACGCGACGGCTTCGACGGCGAGCTCAAACGACGCGCGGTCGTGCGCGGATGAGCGCACGTCGAGCAGCACTAAGACCGGGGCGCGTCGCCGGCTCTCGTCCTGCCGGATCATCAGCCGCTGATGCCGCGCGGTCGACTTCCAGTGCACGCGCCGCAGGTCGTCGCCGGGCGCGAACTCGCGCAGGTTGAGGAACTCGCCGGTGACGTCGAGGCGGCCGACGACGCGCGGGTCGTCGGAGTCGAGGTCTTCGCCGCCGCCTTCGGGCAGTGACATCAGATCGTGGATGCGCGGCTGCACAATCACCTCATCGAGGCCCGCGGCGCGCCACGTGCGCGTCGAGAGGCCGAACGGATCGCCGATCGACGCGCGCAGAGGACCGATCTCGTAGCGGCCGCGCCGTTCGGTCGGGACGCGGTACGCGGCGCGTGCCGTCGTGCCCGGCGCGAGTGGTGAGAGCAGGAAGCGCGCGTGACGACGGCCGCCGTCGAACGCGTCGGTGAGTGTGACCAACGGGGTCGCGTGCCGGCGGCTGTACTTGTGGTCGTCGTCACCCGCGGAGACGACGGTGAGATCGACGCGGCCGTCGACTCCGACCTGGAGCCTCCGCACGACGTGGCGCGTGGCCGACACGTCGACCGTTCGGGTCGACGTCCACACGACGGCGCCGAGGAGGGCGACGAACGCAGCGGTCGCGAGGACCCAGAGCTGCTCGAGACCCAGCAGGCGGCCGCCCGCGAGCAGGCCGATCGCCCCGCCGAGCAGCGACCACCCCCGGTGGGTCAGCAATGCTTATTCGCTCGCTCGTTCGGTATCCGAGGCGACTTCGTCGCCCGGATCCCTGCTTCGCTCGCTGGCGAGCTCGACGCTCGCTTCGCTCCCGCCTTCGCCGCGTGGGAGTGAGTGCATCAAATCGCTCTGGTGCCGGGGATCGCGACGGAGTCGAGGACGCCCCGGACGACCTCGGAGGTCTCGACTCCGCGCATCTGCGCCTCGGGCGACAGCACGAGCCGGTGTTCGAGCACGATCGGTGCGAGAGTCTTCACGTCGTCGGGCACCACGTAGCTGCGCCCGATGCTCGCAGCCAGCGCGCGGGATGCGCGTTGGATCGCGAGCGCGCCGCGTGGGCTGGCGCCGAGGAGGAGGTCGCGGTGATGGCGCGTGGCGTCGGCGATGTCGACGATGTACCGGCGCACCTCGGGCGCAACGTGCAGGCGCGCGATCTTGTGCGACCACGACGCGATCATCGCCGCGTCGGCAACCTGGTCGAGCTGCTCGGGCGCGACGTCGGTGTCGCCCTGCGAGTCGAGGAGCGCGAGCTCGGCGTCGCGGTCGGGGTAGCCGATGCGCAGCCGCATGAGGAAGCGGTCGAGCTGGGCCTCGGGCAGGGGATAGGTCCCTTCGAGCTCGATCGGGTTCTGCGTCGCGATCACCATGAAGGGTGACGACAGCGGGTGCGTGTGCCCGTCGATCGTCACCTGGCGCTCTTCCATCGACTCGAGCAGGGCCGACTGCGTCTTCGGCGAGGCCCGGTTGATCTCGTCGGCGAGCACGATGTTCGCGAACACTGGGCCGGGCCGGAACTCGAAGTCGCTGTTCGTGCGGTTCCAGATCGACGCACCGGTGACGTCGCTCGGCAGCAGGTCGGGAGTGAACTGGATGCGCTGCCACGATCCGCCCGTCGCGGTGGCCAGGGCCTTGGCGAGCGACGTCTTGCCGACGCCGGGCACGTCCTCGATCAGCAGATGGCCCTCGGCGAACAGGCAGACCAGCGCGAGGTGCACCGCCCGCCGTTTGCCGAGCAGGACCCGTTCGACCTGCGCGACGAGCGCGTCGAAGACGTCACGGAAGGTCTCTTCGACGCTCGGTGCAGCCTGAGCCACGGTGCTCCTTTTGCCAGTAACCCTTTGCCAAGGGACCCCACCCGGGCGACGGAGCCGGAAGCGGGCCACCGGTCGATACACGGTACCGTGCCTGGCAATGGTCCAACCTTCGCGCGTGCGGCGGCAACGCTCCGACGCAGGGGTGCCCGTGCGCGCCTTCGGCCCCGGCGCGGCGCGCGTCGTCCTGACTCCGTCGTTGTGGGGGATCGCGCTGCGCCAGCTTGGCGCGACGAGCGCGACCGGCTGGTGGCGCCGGCCCCCGTTCGTGCCGCGACCCGACCGGGCGTACCTGCGGTTCCGTACCGAGACCGCGTACGGCCCCGGGGCACGGCCGGGCCGGGACGACCTCGCCGCGTATCTGCGGTGGTGCCGGGAAGCCGTTCGGAACACAGAATCGGCCCGGTAAGCTGAGCCGGTCGTTTCGGGAGGTTTCGGTTGGGAAGAGCGCTGATGCTCAACGCCAGCTTCGAGCCCCTGTGCGTCGTGTCGGCCCGCCGGGCGGTCGTGCTCGTGCTGAAGGAGAAGGCCGAGATCGTCCACCGCAACGGCGCGGAGTTCCACGCCGAGAAGGTGGCGGTGCCGGTGCCGTCGGTGATCCGCCTGCGTCACTACGTGCGCGTGCCGTACCGGAGCGTCGTGCCGCTGTCGCGGCGCGCGGTGTTCGCGCGCGACGGCCACCGCTGCCAGTACTGCGGGCGCCCCGCGGAGAACCTCGATCACGTGCACCCGCGCTCGCGCGGCGGTGAGCACGTCTGGGAGAACGTCGTCGCCTCGTGCCGGGCCTGCAACGCCCGCAAAGAGGACCGGTTGCTCCACGAATCCGACCTCGTGCTGCGCCGCGTGCCGGTGATGCCGCACACGACCGTCTGGCTCGTCGCCGCGGTCGGCCACGTCGACCCGTCGTGGGAGGCCTATCTCGGTCCCCGCGGCGAAGAAGACGAGGCCGTCAGCGCCTAGCGGTTTTCCGCGCTTCCCGGTCCTTGGTACTGCACCCATGACGCATGCGACATAGGTGCAGTACCAAGAACGGCGAGGGTGGGGTTCGAGGCGGGTGGCGGGGGACGGCCCTCGTCGGGGGGCGGTTTCGGCGCGCATCCCTGTTGGTGGGCGTGGTTTGGGTGCAGAAGTGGGGCGGATGGGTTGACCGGGGGTGAATAGTGGGTTAGGGTGGCGCCTGGTGGAGGGAAGTGGGTTTTCGGTTGGCGGGAGCCCGGACTTCGGAGGCGCGGGGTGGAGCGGCACGCATGTTCCTGGGCGAGCACCAGCACAACCTTGACGCCAAGGGACGCATCACTCTTCCTGCCCGCTTCCGCGAGCTGCTCGGCACCGACGCCGTGCTCTCCCGGGGCAAGGACGGTTGCCTCTCGCTGCACCGACGTGAGGAGTACGAGGTGATCGCGGCGGGCCAGCGCGAGCTGATGAAGCGGGGAGAGACCGAGCGCACGATGGCCCGGTCGCTGTTCGCCGGGGCGACAGCCGTCGTCCCCGACGCCCAGGGCCGCATCGCCATCCCGCCGTCGCTGCGGACGTACGCCCATCTCGAGAAGGGCGTCGTCGTGAGCGGGGTCTACGACTACATCGAGATCTGGGACGCGGAGACGTTCCGCGAAGTGGAAGGTGCAGGTGCCGCGGCGCTGTCATCGGGCGCGGTCGACGATTTCGGGTTGTAACAGGATTTCGGGTTGTAACAGGACTTCGGACGTTCAGCAGTGCCGCGGTCGCGCAGGGGAAGTGCGCAGCCGCGATCTTGACAACACGACGGTCCCTCGATCCGGGTCCGTCTCCAGCCCCTCGACTGGCGCGGTTGTTGGCCCCTACTCCGCCCGCTTTCAGCCGTAGCCACGACCGGGGGAGACATCCCGGCTGGCGCCTGCCGCTCGGGGGGCTGGAGAAGGATCCGGCGCGAACGGCCCGGCGAACACGGCACGAGGGGATCGACGTGAGGGGCCAGTTCGACCATGTCCCGGTCATGGGGCGGGAGGTCGTCGAATTGTTCCTCCCCGTCCCCGCGGGACTGATCGTGGACGCGACGGTGGGAGGTGGCGGCCATGCCGCGGCCCTGCTCGTCGCGCGCCCGGATTGCTCCCTCCTCGGAATCGATCGTGACGCCGACGCCGTCTCCGCCGCCCGAGACCGGCTCGGTGCCTTCGGGGACCGGGCCCAGGTGGTGCAAGGACGATTCGGGCAGCTTCGGGACGTCGTCCCGGAGCACGAGCAGAGGGACGTGATCGCCGTGCTTTTCGACCTCGGTGTCAGCAGCGCGCAACTCGACCGTCCCGAGCGGGGCTTCTCGTACCGCTTCGACGCGCCGCTCGACATGCGCATGGACGCGGCCCAGTCGCTCACCGCCTACGACGTCGTCAACACCTACGACGAGGCGAACCTCTCGTCCGTGATCGCACGGTTCGGCGAAGAGCGCTTCGCCAACCGCATCGCGGCGGCGATCGTCGCGCAGCGTCCGATCGAGACCACGCTCCAGCTCGCGGAGGTCGTGAAGATCGCGATCCCGGCCGCAACGCGGCGCCGCGGCCCGCATCCGGCCCGGCGCACCTTCCAGGCCATCCGCATGGAGGTCAACCAGGAGCTGCCGAACCTCGCGGCCGGTCTCGACGACGCGGTGCATCTCGTCGGCCCGGGCGGGCGCATCCAGGTGCTGGCGTACCACTCGCTCGAGGACCGGATGGTCAAGGAGCGCTTCGTCGGGTTGAGCCGGCAGCCGGAGCTGCCCTCGCGACTTCCGGTGCGAGACACGCGACCGCCCACCCCGTTCACGCTGATCTCGAGACGGGCGCTGCGACCGACTCCCCAAGAGGTTGCCGACAACCCGCGTGCCGAGAGCGCGCGCCTGCGTGTGATCGAGCGCCGCGTGATCGAGGGCGGGGAGCCGACACCATGATCATGGTCGACCCGCGCGTCTCCGACTTCGACGAGTTCGACGCGTTCGACGAGAACGAGCCGGTCGAGGCGCTCGTGGTCGACGCGCGCAGTGTCGACACCCAGCTTGTCGATGCGCGGGCCGTCGATGCGCTGGTGGTCGATGCGCTGGCGATCGATCCGCTCACGGTCGAGGCACCGCTGGTCGAGGCGCTCGTCGTCGAGGTCGAGCCCGAGCGTCACCTGCACGTCGCGCCCGACAGCGTCAAGCGCCGGCGGCACGTTCGCATCGCGGCCGCGGCCGCAGTGGTCTCGATCTCGGCCACGCTGTTCGCGGTCGTCGGCTTCAACGTCGAGCTCGCACAGCACCAGATCCAGCTGCAGAAGCTGCAGACGCAGCTGCAGGCCGAGCAGACGAAGTACTACGACGTGCGCGCGCAGGTTGCGGAGCGCTCGTCGCCGTCGGTGATCATGCACAAGGCGGCGCAACTCGGCCTCGTGCCGGCGTCGCCGACGTACGTCGGAGCCAAGATCGCATCGGTGCCGTCGGATGGCGCCGGTTCGCTGAGTCTGCCCGAACCACGGACGGGGAGCAGTCTTGGCAACGTCCAGTGACGGCAGAAGGCCCCCGAAACCAGGCCCGAAGCGCAAGATCGATCGCCGGGTCGTAGCCGGCGCGCCGGTCCGGCACCTCGCCGCGGTACGCGTGCCGCAGCGGCGGCCGATCGCGACGCGCGCGCGACGCAAGCTCGCGCCGCGTGTGCTGGAGCGGCGCACGAAGACCCGCGTGCGCGGGTTGTTGCTCGTCTCGTTGATCGCGTTCGGCGCAATCGGTGTGCGGCTCGTTCAGATCCAGACGCTGTCGGCGCCTCGCTTGCGCGCGCTCGCGCTCGCGCAGCGGCTCCGGACAATCCCGCTCTCCGCCGAGCGCGGCGGCATCTTCGCGAGCGACGGCAGCGACCTCGCGATCTCCGTCACGCGCGAGACGATCTACGCGGATCCCAGCTACGTGAGCGACCCGGGAATGTACGCCGCCGATCTCGCACCGGTTGTCGGTGTCAACGAATCCGACCTGTACCACAGCCTGCTCGACGGCAAGAAGAGCCGCAGCCGGTACGTGGTCGTCGCGAAGACGGTCGACGACGATGTGTCCGCGCGCGCGAAGAAGCTGGTCGAGAAGGACAGCCTCGCCGGGGTCGGCTTCCTGCCGGAGTCGAAGCGGATCTACCCGTCGAACCTGCTTGCCGCGCCGGTGCTCGGCACCGTCGGCACCGATCAGACCGGTCTTTCGGGGCTCGAATCGCAGTACAACTCGTTGCTGCACGGGAGCTCCGGGACCATCACGGTCGAAGTCGACCAGAGCGGCCACGAGATCCCGCGCACGGTCCGCAAGAGCGTGCCCGCGCAGCGCGGGAGCGACCTCGTGCTGTCGATCGACGAGAACCTGCAGTACCAGGTCGAGAGCTCGCTCGCGGACCAGGTCGCGGCGCAGCACGCAACCGGTGGCACCGCGGTAGTGACCGACACCCGCACCGGCGAGATCCTCGCGATGGCGAGTGTCGACGGCATGGCGTACGGCTCGCGTCTCGCCGGACCGCTCGAGCACAACCGCCCGATGACCGACGTGTTGGAACCGGGCTCGACGAACAAGGCGATCACGGTCGCGACCGCGTTGCAGGACCACCTGATCACGCCGAACTCGTCGTTCACCGTGCCCGACCGGATCGTGATGGGCGGTCACGAGTACAAGGACGACGAGTACCACCCCACGGAGCAGATGAACGCGGGTCAGATCCTCACGCACTCGTCGAACGTCGGGGCCATCGGTATCGCGAGCCTGCTCGGCAAGGTGCGGCTCGACCAGGCGCTGCGCAACTTCGGTCTGGGAAGCCTCACGGCTGCAAAGTTCCCCGGTCAGTCACCCGGTCTCCTCATTCCCGTGTCGCAGTACGCCGACACCGGAATGGGCTCGGTTCCCATCGGTTACGGCCTCGCGGTGACACCGCTGCAGATGGTCGACGTGTATGCGGCGCTCGCGAACGACGGTGTCACGGTGCCGCCCCGCCTGCTCGACGCGACGATCAGTCCGAACGGCAAGCGCAAGGAGATGCCCGTCGTCGCCGGTCACCGCGCGGTGTCGGCGGCGACCGCGGCGCAGGTGACGCAGATGCTCGAAGGTGTCGTCCGCCAGGGCACCGGTGTCTGCGCGGCGGTGCCGGGCTTCGACGTTGCCGGCAAGACCGGAACGTCGCGCATCCCGCTGGCGACCGGCGGCTACTCGTCGAGTCAGCACATGGCGTCGTTCGTCGGGTACGCGCCGGCCGAAGCGCCGCGCATCGCGTCGATCGTCATCCTCAACAACCCGCGCGACGTCTACGGCGGATCGGCCGCGGCGCCGGTGTTCTCGGAGATCATGTCGGCGGCGTTGCGCGCCAAGCACGTGGTGCCGTTGCAAACGCCGTCGACCAACCCGCCGCAGTGGATCGTCGCCGCCCAGGCCGCGCTGCACCAGGGCACACCGTGCAGCGTCCCGCACGGCGCCCAACTCGCGAACATGCTCGGCGCCGAGCGCGCGGTGGTGGCGGCCCGCGCCCAGGCTGCTGCGGCCGCTGCGCGGCAGGCCGCGTACGACCTGGCCCATCCGAAGAAGAAGGCCAAGTCGAGGACGACGACCTCGGGCGGCCCGCCCGCGAGCGCAGGAACGCCGGTGCGGGCCGGTACAGTGCCCACGACGACCACCGCTCCGAACGGTTAGGAGGACCCGTGCGCCTGCACGACCTCCTCGAAGATTCCGACGTGGTCGAGCTCCGCGGCGACCGAGACGTCGAGGTTCGTGCCGTTGGGCACGACAGCCGTCAGGTCGACGAGGGCACCTTGTTCTGTTGCATCCCAGGCCAGACGGTCGACGGTCACGACTACGCGCTCGTGGCGGAGCGCGCGGGCGCGTCGGCGTTCCTCGTCGAGCGCTTCGTCGAGGTCGACGGGCCGCAGGCGCGCGTCGAGTCGGTGCGCGCGGCGGTCGGGCCGATCGCGGCGCGTCTGCTCGGCGATCCGTCGACGGCGATGACGCTCCTCGGCGTCACCGGCACGAACGGGAAGACGACCACCTGCTACCTGCTCGAGGCGATCGCGCTCGCCGCGGGCCGCAGCTTCGGAGTGATCGGTACCGTCGAGACGCGCTATGCGCAACGGAGCGAAGGCCTGCGGCACACGACGCCCGAGGCCACGGAGCTCCAGGCGCTGCTCGCGCGCATGCGCGACGCAGGAGTCGAGACCGTCGCGATGGAGGTGTCGTCGCACGCGCTCGATCAGCACCGGGTCGACGGCACGCGGTTCGCGGTCGTCTGCTTCACGAACCTCTCGCAGGACCACCTCGACTATCACGGAACGCTCGACGCGTACGCTGCCGCGAAGCGCCGGTTGTTCACGCCCGCGTTCGCGGACCGCGCCGCGGTGAACATCACCACACCGATCGGGCGCGCGATCGCCGCCGACGCGGGCGCGAGTGGTCTGCGCGTCATGACGTTCGCGATCGACGATGCCGGTGAAGCACGCGCTGCCGACGTGTACGCCGGCGCGCTCGAGCTCGGTGCGCGCGGCACGCGCTTCCAGCTCCACGAGCGGCAGAGCGGTCGCGACCTGGGTGTCACGCTGTCGTTGCCGGGACGGTTCAACGTCGAGAACGCGCTCGCAGCCGCGGCGACAGCCCTGTTGGCCGGCCACGATCTCGACACGGTCGCGGCCGGGCTCTCGGCGCCGGTGGTCGTGCCGGGCCGGATGGAGCGGGTCGACAACGACCGCGGCCTCGAGGTGCTCGTCGACTACGCGCACACTCCTGAGGCGCTCGACCAGGCCCTCGCTGCGGCCCGTGCGATCGCCGCACCGGAGGGCCGGGTCATCGTCGTGTTCGGCTGCGGCGGCGACCGCGACCGTGAGAAGCGGCCGAAGATGGGCGCGGCGACGCGCGCCGCCGACCTCGCCGTGCTCACCTCCGACAACCCGCGCTCCGAAGATGCCGCAACGATCGCCGCCGAGGTGGTCGCGGGGGCTCCCGACGGTCGCCTCGTGGTCGAGCTCGACCGACGCGTCGCGATCCGCGATGCGCTCGCGGTCGCGCGGCCTGGCGATGTCGTCCTGATCGCCGGCAAGGGACACGAGCAGGGCCAGATCTCCGCCGGCGTCACGGTGCCGTTCGACGACCGCACCGTCGCGCGCGAAGAGCTGGAGGCGCTGCGATGCGCCTGACGGCAGCCGACGTCGCGACGACGGGCGGCGGCGCGGTCGTCGCGGGTGATCCCGAGACGAACTTCGAATGGTTCACCAACGACTCGCGCGTGATCACGGCGGATGCGCCTCCCGGCGCGTGTTTCGTGGCCCTGCGCGACCGTCGCGACGGTCACGATTTCGTCGACGCTGCCTTCGGCGCCGGTGCGGCCGGTGCGATCGTGGCTGC
This sequence comes from Acidimicrobiia bacterium, assembly GCA_038240075.1. GTDB lineage: Bacteria > Actinomycetota > Acidimicrobiia > IMCC26256 > PALSA-610 > DATBAK01. The sequence goes on along the minus strand of JBBSEC010000044.1, from coordinate 14,115 downwards.
CGTCCCCGCCGGGCTCGTGCACGCGGCCGGCCACACGCTCGTGCGCGTCGGCGATCCCGCCCAGGCCCTGATGGCGATCGCAACCGCCGTCCGGAACCGGCTCGACGGGTTGCGTGTCGTCGCCATCACCGGCTCGACCGGGAAGACGTCGACCAAGGACCTCACGGCCGCGGCCGTCGGCGCCGGGCTCGTCGTCCACGCCAACGATCAGTCGTTCAACAACGAGATCGGGTTGCCGCTGACGGTGCTGGGCGCCGATCCGCTCACTGAGGTTCTGATCACCGAGATGGGCGCGCGCTTCGCCGGCAACATCACGGAGCTGTGCGCGATCGCGCGTCCGTCGATCGGCGTCGTCACCAACATCGGGCTCGCGCACGCAGAGCACCTCGGTGGTCCCGACGGCGTGCTCGCGGTCAAGGGCGAGCTGCTCGAGGCGCTCCCGCCCGACGGTCTCGCGGTCGTCGACGGCGACGACCGGGTGACGCCCAAGCTGGTGGCCCGAACGCGCGCCCGGGTCCTGCGCTGCGGAAGTGGGCCGGGAGTCGACGTGCGGCTGACGAAGTGCGCGCTCGACGATCAACTGCGTGCGTCGATCGTCGCGAAGACCCCGTGGGGAACGGTGACGACGCGGCTCGGGGTGCGGGGTCAGCACCAGGCGACCAACGCGCTCTTCGCGATCGCGGTGGCGGGCTCGCTCGGCATCGCACCCGATCTCATCGCCGCGGGCCTCGCCGCGGCGACGGGCTCGCCCTGGAGGCTCGAGCTCGAACGCCGGCCCGACGGCGTGACCGTGTTGAACGACGCCTACAACGCCAACCCGACCTCGATGGCTGCGGCGCTGCAGGCGCTCGCGGCGCTGCCGGTCACCGGTCGCCGGATCGCCGTGCTGGGAGAGATGCGCGAGCTCGGGACGCACGCCGCTTCGGCCCATGCGGCGGTCGGAGAGCTGGCGGGACGGCTCGGAATCGACATCGTCGTCGGAGTGGGGGAGGGTGGCGCCGCGATCACCGCCGCGGCCACGGCCGTTCCCACCCGTCTCGACCGCGCCGACGCGGCCGCCGCGCTCGACGCGGTGCTCACGACTGTCGCGCCCGGCGACGCGGTGCTGATCAAGGCCAGCCGCGACGTCGGGCTGGAAGTCGTTGCGAACGGCCTGCTCGCCGACGAGACCGTGAGCCCCGCGTGATCGCGCTCTTCCTCGCCGTCGCGGCGTCGTTCATCACCACGGTCGCGACGACTCCGTTCCTCATCCGGTACCTGCGCACACGCGGGATCGGTCAGCAGATCCGCGACGACGGGCCGATCCCGCACCCGCACATCGCCAAGGTGGGAACGCCGAGCATGGGCGGCTTCACCATTGTCGGAGGCGCGGTCATCGGCTACTTCGCCGCGCACCTCCATCGCAGCGCGAGCATCAAGTACGCGCGCTCGGGTGTCATCCTGCTGCTCGCCATCGTCGGCTTCGCGGTGGTCGGTTTCATCGACGACTACCTCGGGATCCGCAAGCAGCGGAACCTCGGCCTGCGCAAGCGGGGCAAGCTCGCCGGCCAGGTCATCGTCGCGAGCGGGTTCGCACTCCTTGCGCTGCACTGGGTGCACGTCTCGACGCACCTCTCGTTCACGCGCGATCTCCACTACGACCTCGGCTCGCCGATCTGGTTCGTCTGGGCTGTGCTCGTGATCATCGGCACGACGAACGGCGTGAACCTCACCGACGGCCTCGACGGTCTCGCCTCGGGCGCATCGATGTTCGTGTTCGCGGTGTACACGATCATCGCGTTCTGGCAATTCCGTCACTTGGCGATTTACCACGTGCCCGGCGCGCAGGCGCTCGACATGGCCACGATCTCCGCCGCGATGCTCGGAGGCTGCGCCGGATTCCTGTGGTGGAACGCGGCACCCGCGCAGATCATCATGGGCGATACGGGCTCGATGGCGATCGGTGCTGCCGTCGCGGGCCTCGCGCTGCTCACGCGCACCCAGTTGCTGCTGCCGATCCTCGGCGGCCTCTACATGGTCGAGACGCTGTCGGTGATCGCGCAGGTGATCTCGTTCCGCGGTTTCGGGCGCCGCGTCTTGCGCATGTCGCCGATCCATCACCACTTCGAAGTCGGTGGCTGGCCCGAGTTCACCGTCACGGTGCGGTTCTGGCTCTTTGCGGGACTCTGCGCCGCGATGGGTCTCGGTCTCTTCTACGCCGATTTCCTGCGGCTTCCGGGCGTGCACGAGTGAGCCGCCCGAGCGCCGAGCGCGTGCTCGTGCTCGGCCTGGCGAAGACGGGGGAGGAGACCGCGGCGGTGCTGCGACGGGAAGGGACCGCGGTCACGATCGTGGAGGAACGCCCCGCGGGCAACGAATACGCGCGTCGCGCCGCCGACGCACGCGCGGCGGGTGCAACGGTTCTCGACGCGGAACCGAGCGGCGGATGGGAAGCGTTCATCGCCGGCTTTGATCTCGTCGTGCCGAGCCCGGGTGTGCCACCCGAGCATGCCGCGTTGGTCGCCGCGCGATCACACCACGTGCCCGTGAGAAGTGAGATCGATATCGCGGGGGAGCGCATCGACGCGCCGATCGTCGCGGTCACCGGCACCAACGGCAAGACGACCGTGACGTCGTTGATCGCGGCGATGCTCGACGCGTCGGGCGTGCGCGCGATCGCCGCCGGCAACATCGGTACGCCACTGATCCACTTCGCCGGTGCAGGCCCGACGACCGGGATCGACGTCGTGGTCGCCGAGGTCTCATCGTTCCAGCTCGAGTTCACCCAGCAATTCCGACCCCAAGTTGCCGTGTTGCTGGCCGTCGCCGACGATCATCTCGACTGGCACGGATCGTTTCGCGCGTACGCCGATGCCAAGGCGAAGGTGTTCGCCGCACAGGGTCCCGACGATGTCCTGGTGTACGACCGCGACGACCCGGTCGCGACGGAGCTCGCGTCTCGCGCGGTCTCTCGGCGCGTCGCGGTGAGCCTCGATCCCGCGTGCAGCGGAGCCGCGCGCGTCGTCGACGGTCACCTGATCGATGCTGACGGCACCGAGATCGTCGCGGTCGACGCGCTCCCACGCGCCCTTCCGCACGACCTCTCCAACTCGCTCGCCGCCGCGTGCGCGGCGCTCGCGGCGGGTGCCACGCGCGACGGGATCCGCAGCGCGCTGGGGTCGTTCGCGACCCTCCCCCATCGGGTCGCGCTGGTCGGCGAAGCTATGGGGGTGCAGTACTTCGACGACTCCAAAGCCACCAACCCGCACGCGGCGCTGCACGCGATCCAAGGCTTCGATTCAGTGGTTCTGCTCGCCGGTGGACGCAACAAGGATCTCGATCTCAGCGTGCTTGCGAGTGCCTCCGACCGCATACGCGCCGTCGTCGCGTTCGGTGAGGCCGCCGCGGAGATCGACAAGGTGTTCGCCGGCATGCGCCCGGTCGTCCATGCCGATTCGATGAGAGCCGCCGTGCGCGCGGGTGCCGACCACGCGCAGCCGGGCGACGTCGTGCTGCTGTCGCCGGCGTGCGCGTCGTGGGACTGGTACGAGGGTGGATACGAAGCGCGCGGCGACGACTTCGCCGCCGAGGTCGCGCGTCTGATCACCGAGCCGTACAGGGGGACGAACTGATGGCCTTCATCGACGGTGCCGTTCCCTGGCGCCGCCGGCTCGCGCCGAAACCGCTCTCGCCGAGACACCGCGAGATCGACATGCGCGGCTTCTCCGATGCCGTGCGGCAACGCGCGGTCGCCAGCACCACGACACTCTCGTGGGTGATCGTCGCGCTCGTCGCGGTGCTCAACCTGATCGGTCTCGTGATGATCCTCTCGGCGTCGTCGGTGCAGGCGCTCACGAACTACGGCTCGGCGTGGTACGTCTTCGAGCGTCAGTTCGCATGGGCGCTCATCGGATTGGCCGGGTTCTTCGTGTCGTCGAAGCTCGACTACCACGTGTGGCAGCGGTACTCGCGGCTGCTGCTCGCGATCGGCTTCGTCGGTCTCGTTGTTGTGCTCGTCCCCGGCATCGGCATCAAGGTCGAAGGGGCGCGCCGGTGGGTCGGCATTGGTTCGTTCGTCGGATTCCAGCCCAGCGAAGTCGCCAAGGTCGTGCTGCTGGTCTTCACTGCGGATGTGCTCACCCGGCGCGCCGACCGCATCCACGACACCAAGCCGATCCTCGTGCGCGTGATCGGCGCATTGGTCGTGTTCACCATGCTCGTGATGGTCGAGCCCGATCTCGCGACGAGCATCGAGCTGTGCTTCATCGTCGGCTCGGTGCTGATCGTGGCGGGTGTGCCGGGACGCGCCTTGGCAAAGGTCTTCGGAGGCACGGTGGTCGCCACCGCGTTCCTCGCGCTGGTCGAGCCCTACCGCCGCCAGCGCATGCTCACCTTCCTGCACCCGTGGCACGACGTCGCCAATACCGGCTATCAGATCTCGCAGTCGCTCATCGCCCTCGGCAGCGGGGGTGTTACGGGCGTCGGCCTCGGCAACGGCCGTGCGAAGTGGCAGTTCCTGCCCGCGGCCCAGACCGACTTCATCTTCGCGATCATCGGTGAGGAGCTCGGCCTGTTCGGCACGCTCATGATCATCGGGCTGTTCGCGGTGTTCGCGGTCGTGGGCTACCGGGTTGCAATGCGCGCGCCCGACCGCTTCGGTGCGCTGCTCGCCGCGGGTGTCACCACCTGGGTGGTCGGCGCGGCCGTGCTCAACATCGGCATGGTCACGTCGGTGCTGCCCGTCTCGGGTGTTCCGCTGCCGTTCCTGTCGGCCGGGGGATCGTCACTCGTGATCCTCATGGTCGCGGCAGGCATCCTCGTCAATGTCGCCCGTCGCTGCGAGCAACGCGGCGCGGACCTGCCGACGTGAACGTGAACACCGGCGACGGACCGCCGGTGTTCGCGCTGCTCGGTGCGGGCGGTACCGGAGGTCACACCTACCCGGCGCTCGCGCTCGCTCGTGAGCTCGTCGCTCGCGGGCACCCGGTCGCATCGGTGCGGTTCGTCGGAGGCAACCGGGGGTTCGAGGCGCGCGTCGTCTCGGAGGCCGGGTTCGCGATCGACACGCTCCCGCTCGGTCGGGGGCTTCGACGGCGGCTCACGTTCGAGAACGTCGGGATCGTCGCGGGCGCGGTGCGCGCCGCGTGGGACGCGCACCGGCTCGTACGCCGCTACCGCCCGCGTGTGGTCGTCGGGTTCGGGAGCTACGTGTCGTTCCCGTGTGTCGTCGCCGCGCGCCTCTCGCGGGTCCCGACGTTGATCCACGAACAGGACGCCGCGCCCGGGCTCGCCAATCGGCTGTCGGTGCGGCTCGGGGCGCGCGCCGCGACCTCGCTGCCCGACACTCCGCTCCGCGGAGCGCGGCTCGTCGGCAACCCGATCCGTCCGGAGTTCATGGATCTCGTGCGTGCGCCGAGCGAGCCGCCGCTGCTTGCGATCGTCGGCGGTTCCCTCGGCGCGGGAACGCTCAACACCGTCGGCCTCGCGCTCGCCGACGCGTGGCGCGACCTCGACACCGTTGCCGTTCATCATGTGACCGGTCCCCGCAACTACGACGAGTGCGAGGCCGCGCTGACGGCGATCCGACGGCCGGGTGACCGCCTCCGGTACACGTTGGCGCCCTACGAAGACCACCTCGACCGCCTCTACGCGCGTTGCTCGCTCGCGTTGTGCCGCGCCGGCGCGGGAACGGTCGCCGAGCTCACCGCGTCGGGTGTCCCCGCGGTGCTGGTACCGCTGCCGGGTGCGCCGAGCGACCATCAGATGCGCAACGCGCGCACCCTCGAAGCGCGCGGTGCCGCGGTCGTGGTGGCCGACGCCGACTGCGATGTGCCGCGCCTCGATCCGCTGCTGCGGGGGCTGCTCACCGACGCCCCCCGGCTCACCGCGATGGGCCGCGCCGCTCGCGAGCTGGCCCGTACCGACGCCGCCAAGAGCCTCGCCGACTTCGTGGAAGAGTGCGCGCGTGGGTGATCACCCGTTCGACCTGAGCGAGCCGCGGACCGTGCACGTCGTCGCGATCGGCGGCGCGGGGATGAGCGCGATCGCGCGTTACCTGCACGCGCTCGGTCACCACGTGACTGGCTCCGATCAACGGCACTCGAAGCTGCTCGACACGCTCACAGCCGAGGGCATCTCCACCTTCGTCGGCCACCGGGCCGAGCAGGTTCCCGCCGACTGTGACGCGGTCGCCATCTCGACCGCGGTGCGCGCCGCCAATCCCGAGGTGGTCGAAGCGCGTCGTCGCGATCTTCCGGTGCTGTCGCGGGCCGACACCCTCCGCCTGGTGGTGGCAACGAGCGCGCGCGCGATCGCGGTGTCGGGCACACACGGCAAGACCACCACCACCGGGATGGTCACCGCGGTGCTGAGCGCGGCCGGCCTGCACCCGAGCTTCATCGCCGGCGGGATCGTCGCCGACCTCGGCACCAACGCGCGCCTCGACACCGGCAACTGGATGATCGTGGAGGCCGACGAGAGCGACGGCACCTTCCTGGACCTCCCGCGCGACGCCGTGCTCGTGACCAACATCGAGCCCGACCACCTCGACCGTTGGGGCACATTCGAGGCGCTCGTAGCCGGCTTCGAGGAGTTCGTGTCGGTAGCGCCCGGGCCGCGGGTCATCTGCGTCGACACGCCCGTCTCGGCGCGGGTCGCCGCGGGCATCGCGTCCGTCAGCTACGGCTTCGACACGAATGCGCGCTACCACGCCACTGACTATCGGGCGACTCCCGAGGGCGCCGCGTTCGACCTCGCCGTCGACGGTGCGCCCGTCGCGACGATCGCGCTGCGCATCCGCGGCCGCCACAATGCCGTCAACGCGACCGGCGCGGCCGCGCTCGCACTCGAGCTGGGCGTGCCCGTCGCCGCCGTCGTCGACGGTCTCGGAAGCTTCCGCGGGATGGCCCGCCGCTTCGAGCTCCGCTCGAGGGTGAACGGCGCCGATCTGTACGACGACTACGCGCACACCGCGAGCGAGGTGGCCGCGACGCTCGCGCTGGCACGTGAGGGTGCCCAGCACCGTGTGATCGCCGTGTTCCAGCCCCACCGTTACACCCGCATCGCGCGCCACTGGCAGGAGTTCGCCGAGGTGTTCGTCGATGCCGATCTGGTTGTGGTGACCGGGCTCGACGGCGCGTCGGAGGACCCGATCCCCGGGGTGTCGGGCCGGCTCGTGGTGAAGGGCGTGCTCGATCGCCATCCCGACACCGCGCTGGCGTACCTGCCCGAATGGGAGGCGCTGCGCGACGTGCCGTGGCGCTTCGCCCGGCCTGGCGACGTCGTCGTCACGCTCGGCTGCGGCGACATCACGCGGATCCACGACGAGTGGATCGCCGAAGCCGATGCGAGAGCGGCGAACGCATGAGCACACGCGCCGGCGCCCTGCAGGGCGTGATCGAGGGGCTCGAGGCGCGACTTCCCGGTCGCGTGCGCCGCCAGGTCTCGAGCGGCGAGCTCACGACCTATCGGGTCGGTGGGCCGTTCGCGGCGGTGGTGCGCGTCGGTGACGACACGGCGCTCGACGCGGTCGCCGAGATCGTCGGGCCGGTCGCCGTTCCGGTCCTCGTGGTCGGGCGGGGCTCGAACCTGCTCGTGGCCGATGCCGGGTTCGCAGGGATCGCGGTCGTGCTCGACAACGAGTTCGAGCGGGTTGTCATCGACACCGACGGACCGACGGTGCGGGCGGGCGGATCGACGTCGCTGCCGGTGCTTGCCCGCCGGTGCGCCGCGGCGGGCGTCGCGGGCATCGAGTTCTACGTCGGGATTCCCGGCAGTGTCGGGGGAGCGGTCCGCATGAACGCGGGCGGGCACGGGCGCGAGACGCGCGAGGTGCTCCTCGACGTCGACCTGCTCGACCTGAGTTCCGGCGACCGCATCACTATGACGCCGGGAGACCTCGACTTCGGATACCGGCACTCGAACCTCGACGATCACACCGTGGTCTGCGAGGCCCGGTTCGCCGGTTCACACGACACGGCCGACGCGTGCTCGGCCCGCATCGATGCCATCGTCAAGTGGCGGCGGGAGCATCAGCCCGGCGGCGCCAACGCGGGTTCGGTGTTCTCCAACCCTCCCGGTGACAGCGCGGGACGACTCATCGACGCGGCCGGGCTCAAGGGGCTTCGGGTCGGGGGCGCCGCCGTGAGCGAGAAGCACGCCAACTTCATCGTCGCCGACCCCACCGCGACGGCGGCCGACGTCGGCGCGCTGCTCGACGAGGTCCGCCGGCGGGTGGCCGACGCGACCGGTGTCGTGCTCCAGACCGAGGTGCGGCTGGTCGGATTCGACGTGACCGCTCCGCATGTGACCGACCCGCAGGTTCGGAGGTGACCCGTGCAACCACCCGATGAGCGCGTCCCGTCCCCGTCAGGCGACGTCATCGAGGGCGCCGAAATCGTCACGGTGACGAATGACCCCACCGACGCCGTCATCGACCTCACAACGCTCGACGACGAAGTCGCTGACGACGAGAACGTGCCCAATGTCGACCCCGGAGCGGGCGCCACAACCGACATCAGTGCAACGCACGACGGTGACGTCCATGCGCACGCGACCAGATTGATCGACCCGAGGATTCGCGCGCGGCGGGTCGCGGTGGCGCGGGAGCAGGGGCGCCGGCGTCTGCGCGTCGTGCTGGTCGCGCTCACGCTCTTCGTCGTGCTCGGGAGTGGGTGGCTCGTCGTGCAGTCACCGCTGCTCGACGTCGATCACATCGTGGTCACGGGCATCCCGCCCGAGCGGGTCGCCGCGGTGATCGCGGCGTCGGGAGTGCACCGACGCGACCCGTTGCTGCTCGTCTCCACGGGCGCGGTCGAGCGCCGGGTGGAGCAGGTCGCCGGCATCGGCTCCGTCCGCGTGTCGCGTGAGCTCCCCGGCACGATCCACATCAGCGCGAGCGAGCAGGGCGTCGCGTTGTGGGCGCGCGTGCCCGGCGGCGTCGCGCTCATCGGCTTCGACGGGCGCGTGCAGCGCATCGCCATCGCCGTGCCACCACACGTCATCGAGCTGCGCGGTCTCACGCGCGTTCCCGACCCGGGCGAGAAGATCCCGCGCGTCGCGGTCGTCACCGTGATGTCGCAACTGCCGCCCGTCTTCGCGGCGCGCATCGGGGCCATCAGCGCGGCCAGCGCCGGTGACGTCCGCCTGTATCTGGTGACCGGGGGAGAGGTGCGCCTCGGCGACCTCGAGTCCGCGCACGAGAAGGGCGTCGTTGCCGAGGCCGTCATCGAGCGGATGGCGTGCGCGCTCACGTACGTCGACGTGCGCTCGATCTCGAACCCGGTTGCGCTGCCCGCGCCGGGCGCAACGTGCAACTAACACCCACGACCACGACCACGACCACGGCGCGCGCGCCGCGCCGCTCGTTGACCACGCTCAACGCCTCCTGTAGAGTCTCGACCCGCGGCACAGGTTGACATAAGGCTCAACCTGAACTCGAGGTCGAGACTTCGCCCCGGTTGGCCCGCACAGCGCCAGCGCGGCCCCCCAAGCGGGCACGGCGCCTCCCACGAAGAAGGGTCACCATGCTCGGAAACCCGCAGAACTACCTCGCCGTGATCAAGGTGGTGGGCGTCGGCGGCGGTGGGTGCAACGCCATCAACCGCATGATCGACGCCGGGCTGAAGGGCGTCGAGTTCATCGCCGTCAACACCGACGCGCAGTCGCTGCTGCTGTCGGACGCCGATGTGAAGCTCGACATCGGCCGCCAGCTCACGCGCGGGTTGGGCGCCGGCTCCGACCCCGAGGTCGGACGCCAGGCGGCGGACGAGCACCGTGACGAGATCGAGGAGGTCCTCAAGGGCTCCGACATGATCTTCATCACCGCGGGCAAGGGCGGCGGCACCGGCACCGGTGGTGCACCGGTCGTCGCGGAGATCGCCAAGAGCATCGGCGCGCTGACGATCGGTGTCGTCACCCGTCCGTTCGGTTTCGAAGGTCGTCGCCGCTCGACGCAGGCCGAGAGCGGCATCCAGAAGTTGCGCGAGAAGGTCGACACGATCATCGTCATTCCGAACGAGCGCCTGCTGCAGGTCTCGGACGAGAAGACCTCGATGCTGAACGCGTTCAAGATGGCCGACGAGATCCTCCTGCAGGGTGTGCAGGGCATCACCGACCTCATCACCACTCCCGGTCTCATCAACACCGACTTCGCCGACGTGAAGATGATCCTCACGAACGCGGGCTCCGCGCTCATGGGTGTCGGGTACGCGTCGGGCGACGGTCGCGCGGTCGCCGCCGCGCGTTCGGCGATCTCGAGCCCGCTGCTCGAGGCGAGCATCGACGGCGCGCGCGGAATCCTGCTCAACGTGAGCGGTCCGTCCGACCTCGGTCTGTTCGAGCTCAACGAAGCCGCGGAGATCATTTCGCAGTCGGCGCATCCCGACGCGAACATCATCTTCGGTGCCGTCGTCGACGACACGCTCGGAGACGAGGTTCGCATCACGGTGATCGCGGCCGGCTTCGATCGTTTCGAGGGCGAGCAGCGCTCGACGTTCCGGACGACAGGCGAGCTCGGGTTGCGCGACGACGAGACCCTCGTCGGCACGGAGCTCAGCCTCGACGACGACTTCGACGTTCCCGAGTTTCTTCGCTGAGCGCACGGCGCAGTGCGAAGCCGCGGTCACGTTGACTGACGTGAGCGCATTGGTTCGAGCGGCGAAGCTCGGAGCCGCATGAGCACAGTCGCGGCGAATCTCGGAGCGATACGCGAACGCATCGCGCGCGCCGCGACCGCGGCGGGACGCGATCCCGCGGACATCACGCTCGTCGTCGTCTCGAAGACGGTGCCGGAAGCGCGCGTGCGCGAGGCGATCGACGCCGGCGCGCGCGATCTCGGCGAGAACCGCGCGCAGGAGCTCGTCGCGAAGGCCGCCGCCATTCGAGACACCGCCATTCGAGACACCGCCATTCGAGACACCGCCATTCGAGACACCGCCATTCGAGACACCGCCATTCGAGACACCGCCATTCGAGACACCGCCCTGGTCGACGCGGCCTCGCAACCACCGCGGTGGCACTTCATCGGTCGGCTCCAACGCAACAAGGTCAAGCTCCTCGCGGGCACGGTCGACCTGTGGCACTCGATCGACCGGCCCGAGCTGGCCGATCCGCTCTCCCGGTACGCGCCGGGGGCCCGGGTTTTCGTCGAGGTCAACCTCTCCGATGAGCCGCAGAAGGGCGGGTGCCGGCCCGGCGACACTCCGGCCCTGGTCGACCGGCTCCGTGGCGCGGGCCTGCTGGTGGAGGGGCTGATGACGGTGCCTGCGGCGGTTGGTGATCCCCGGCCCACGTTCGCCGCCCTCAGGGATCTCGCCGGTGGTCTCGGGCTCGCCGGGCTCTCGATGGGGATGACCGCTGATTTCGAGATGGCCATCGCCGAGGGGGCCACAATCGTGCGGGTGGGCTCCGCCGTCTTCGGTCCGCGCGAGGGCGCCGAGGGCGTGCGACGATAGGGTTTCGCCGCGAGGGAACGAGGAACGAGGAACCATGGCGACATTCCGCAAAGCCCTGGAGTATCTCGGGCTCGTCGACGCAGACGACGAGTACGCCGACGACGGCTACTACGACGAGGAGTACTTCGAGGAAGAGCCGGTTCCGGCGCGCGCAGGCGCGCGCGCCCATGCCGTTGCGCACGCGCCCGAGCCCGTCGGCCCGGTGACGGTGGTGCGGCCGATCGCCCGCGAGGCGCCGTCGGAGATGTCGGTCGCGAACCGTCCCGCCGTGGTGCGCACGCTCGCGGCGAAGGTGCATGTGATGGAGCCCGAAGGCTTCAACGATGCGCAGGACGTCGGCGACCGCCTCAAGGCTGGGCAGCCCGTCATCCTCAACCTGCAGGGTGTCGACCGCGACCTGCAGCGGCGCCTGATCGATTTCTCGAGCGGCCTGTGTTACGCGCTCGGCGGCACGATGGAGAAGGCGGCCGAGCAGGTCTTCCTGCTGACGCCCTCCGACGTCGAGGTCTCTCAGGAAGAGAAGGGCCGGCTCCAGGCTCGCGGTCTCTACCGCTCGTAACCGTCCGCCCGCCGCTGAATCAGCTCCGGCGGTCATCGATCCGAGGAAATCCGTGCGCATCCTGCACGATCTGATTGGCATCTACATGGTCGTGCTCGTCGCGCGCGCGGTCACGTCGTGGTTCCCACCGCCGGCGTCGGGCACGCCGTTCGCCTCGATCATCGGCATCCTGCGCGATCTCACCGAGCCGGTGCTCGCGCCGTTCCGGCGCGTCATCCCGCCGGTCGGGATGTTCGACATCTCGTACATCGTCGTGTTCATTCTCTTCTCGATCTTCTTCAACCTCACCGGCTGAGCGGCGAACCCGGCCGAAGCGGTCAGAACCACCACTTCGCGCGTGTGAATCGTTACAGTGGATCGCATGGATGTGACACCGCGAGAGCTCAGAGACGTCGAGATTCGCGAAGCGTTCCGCGGCTACAACCGCGATGAGGTCAACGACCTGCTCGAGCGGGCCGCGGCCGCGATCGAAGCGCTGAACGAACGCACGCGCGTGCTCGGTGAACGCCTGGCGACGGGTCAGACCGATTCGGGCCGTGGTCGCGAGACCGAGGACATGTTGCACCGCACCTTGCTGCTCGCGCAGCGCGCCTCCGACGAAGCGATCGCCGAGGCCGAAGAGAAGGCGCGCGTGATGATCGAGGACGCGGAGACGCGCAGTCGTCGCATGCTCGCCGACGCCGCGATCGAAGCGCGCCGCACCACGGAATCGGAACGGCGCCGGCTCGACGAGGAGATCTCGGAGCTGCAGCGGCGCAGCGAGGCGTTGACCACCGACGTCGACGGTCTCGAGCACTTCGAGTCCGAGTACCGCACGCGCCTGATGGGCGCGATGGAGGCCGACCTCCACGCCATCGAGCGCGACCTCCAGGCGATCCGCGATCGTTCGACGACGGCTCCCGGTGAGCTCCCCACCACGACGGCGTCCGATGCGATCGTCACCGCGTCGGACGCACCGAGCTCGACATCGAGCTCAGAGACATCGAGCTCAGAACCACCGAGTGCCGCCCCGCCGACCGCCGTGCCGAGTGCCGCCGCATCGAGCTCGGTTGCTGACGCTTCCACCGTCGTCGACGCGAACGAGACGATGGAGGTCGACGTGCGCGGGCTCCTCGAGGAGGACAAGCCGAAGCCGCTCGTCGGTTCCGGCGGGGGACCGGCGGCGTCGGCGTCGCAGCCGATCTCCGACGCCGCGCAGGCGGCCGCGAGCGAGATGGTCGGCGCGCCCGCGACCGCGAGCGTGGCCAAGGAAACCGCGAAGACGCCGACCGAGCAGGCGCCGGCAACGATCGATCTGTTCGGCGCCGAGCAGGCAGCTGTCGAATCGGCCGCGCTCGACGACGACTCGTTCTTCGCGTCGTTGCGCGACGCGGTGCGCGACGACGCACCGCCCGATCCCCGCGATGCCGCGGAGCGCACGTTCTTCGATCAGGACGATTCGAAGGAATCGACGAACTTCCGGGAAGCCTTCAAACGCCGGCGTTGATCAAGCTCGGTGGTTGACTACGCGCGTTCGACGCTGATCGCGACGGGCTCGCCGTCGATCACCGCGTCGGCCTCGCGGCCCGATCCGGTGAACGCTTCGATCTCGACCGACACCGCGAGCACCTCGCCGGCGATCCACTCCGCGAACCGGGCGGCCGACGCCGCGAGGCGCCCGTCGGCATAGATCGTCAGCCGGATCCGGTCGGCGAGGTCGAGACCGACCGCCTTGCGCCGGTCGTTGACGAGCCGGACGAGCTCGCGGGCACTGCCTTCGGCCCGCAGGTCGTCGTCGAGGGTCAGATCGAGCGCCACCGCGACTGCGCCGTCCTGCGCCAGCGCCAGCTCTTCGTGTTGCTGGGCACGAACCTGGACGTCGTCCGGACCGAGGGTCACCGGGGTGCCGTCGACGTCGAGCACGAATTCCGACGCGTCATCGAACGCGCGGCGCACCACGGCACCGTCGAGGTCGCTCAGCAGCGCCTTCACCCGCGGCAGCAGCTTGCCGAGACGCGGGCCGAGGGCCTTGAAGTTCGGCACCACCGTGTAGTCGAGCATTCCCTCGAGCGAGGTGACGACCTCCACCCGCTTCACGTTGAGCTCGGTCGCGATCTCGGTGACCACCTCGTCGCGCAGCACCGC
>JBBSEC010000043.1:0-34462 GCA_038240075.1 Acidimicrobiia bacterium | reverse complement strand
GGGGGGGCGCTCGTCGCGTTCGCGGAGTTGGACCTCCCAAACCGGGGGAGCGGCCCCGCCCCCCCCGCCCCCCCCCACACCCCCCCCCCCGACGCAATCCGTGCGCGCGGGCTCATGCGCCGAACCTACCGTCCCGGCCCGTTCGATCCGGCCGCGGGTGACCGGTCGCGACTCAGGCGATGCGGGTGGCGAACACCGCGAGGCGTTGGTCGTGCGTGCCGATCGCGTGATCGAAGACGCCGGCGCAGGTGACGAGGGTCAGATGGGCCAGGCCGTCGGGCGAGTGCTGGGGCTTGCGCCCGGCGACCGGGCCGGAGCCGTACATGCCGGTGAGCACCGACCGATCGGTCGTGTGCGCGAGCGAATAGGCCTTCGAGGCCACGACTGCGAACCGCACGTTCAGCCCGCTGCGGGTGTCGTGCACGACGATCACGTCGCCGCGGCGCAGCTCGCCGAGGCGACCGAACGATCCCGGGCGCCCGAGCGGATCGTCGATGTGCCCGGCGATCAGCGCCGTGCTCGCCACGCCGGGGATCGCGCTCCCCCGGTACCAGAACGCCTGCTGCCACACCGGGTTCGAGGCGCGCCCTTCAGGAGCGTCCATCACGTTCTTGGGGGTGAGCCCGACTCCGATGACGGACACGTTGACGCCGATCGAGGGGATCTGCAGCACCAACGGCACGGGGACAGGCGCGGCCCGAAGGCTCAGCCCGCTCGCAGCCATCGCCGCGGGAACCGGCAGCCGGGCCGCGTGCTTCATGACGGCCAGCGCCACGGGAGCCGATCGGGCCGCTCCGGCCACCATTGGAACGGCCACGGTCGTGTCCGAAGCACCACCTCGCAGCGTCGACGCCGACCCCGCCAGGAAGACGGTCACGATCACCACGATCGCGAACCGCCCCCCGACGGAGGCCGCGCGGCTCACGGACGGCCTGGGCGCGTGGGCGCTCCGCTTGCGGTCGCCAGGTGGGCGTGCAGCCTGCGGCGGCTCAGCACCGCGCCGGCCGTGCCCGCTCCACCGAAGAGGGCGACGAACGCCACCGCCGACCACGGGAACGATCCTCCCGTGCCCAGGGGTGTTGCGCCGGTCCGCGGCGGTCCCGCGACCGGCGGTCCGCCACTTCCCGTTCCCGTGCCCGTTCCCGTGCCCGTGCCCGTTCCGGGAGCACTCGGCGTCGCCGAACCACCCGAACCGCCTGAACCGCCCGAGCCGGGTGTCGTCGTGAGCGTCGGGCCGCCGCCACCGGGGCTCGTCGTCGGCGGGGTGGGGACCGAGGTCGCGCAGGTCGGCCGGGTGAAGGTGTCGGTGTCGAGGGTGACCGCGCCGTTCCGGGCGAGCGCGCGACCGTGGACGGTCACGCTGTTCGTCACGGTGATCGACGAAAGCGCCAGGATGTTGCCGGTGAACACCGAACCGGTGCCCAGCGTCGCGGAGCTCCCGACCTGCCAGAAGACGTTGCACTCCTGAGCCCCATTGATCAGGGTCACGGTGCTGCTCGAGGCGGTGATGAGCGACGAGTCGGTCTGGAAGATGAAGACCGACTTCGCGTTGCCGGCGCCGTCGAGCACCAGCGGCCCGGTGAGCGACAGGGCACCGTGACTCGGCCCCGCGTAGACGCCGGCCTGCAGGTGCAGGTTCGCGAGGTTCGCGGTCGTCGTGGCGTCGATCGGGCGCCCTTCCGCGTTCAGGTAGGCCGTCGTGAGGTCGGCCCGGGCCTGCGCCGCGGCCGCGTTGGTCTTGTTCGTCGTGCCCGGCGGAATCACCTTGCCCGGGGGGAAGCCCGTGATCGACGGTCCGGGCGAGAGGCCGAGGCTGCCGTTCAGCGTGCTGACGCCAGTGTTCGTGACGGTCGAGGCGCCGAGCACCGCGTACTGGGCCGACGTGCCCAGCGGCACGGTGGGATGGATCGCGGCGTTGGCGGGGGTGCCGAAGCTGAGAAGGAGGGCCGCCGCGGTCGTGAACGCAAGCAGCGCTGCGCCCTTCCGGTGGGCGGTCGCGACATGACGAAGCATTTCAGATCTCGTTTCGTACGGGGAGAAACATCGCCCTCTCGCAGCACCGCCACCGCAGAGGGGCGGTTCTGGCCCCGGTACGTCACGATCTGTTCTTCAGGTTCTCGAATCGGCTGCCGACCGAGAAGGTCGGAAACGCGTTTCGGGAGCCACGTCAGGGTGGGATGTCGGCACCCTGAACGTTGTGTCGGCACAACGGGAGGGCGAACTGAAGCGCCAGACCAAAAGGGCCGAACGGCCCCGAGCATCGCCGTCGCGAATTGTGGCGGCGCGTACGCTTCACCGTCGTGATCGGAGCATCGCCCTGAGCAACAACGACCTGAAATCACGGCGGAAGTTCATCATCGCCGAGGTCGTCCTCGTGGCGATCTCGCTCGTGGCCGGCGTCGCCATCGTCGCGACATTCCACCGGAAGACCACGACGAAGGTCGTGCTCGTCGGTCCGACGTCGTCGACGAGCGCGTCGCCCACGCCGGGCTCCGGGTCCGACTCCGGTTCCCAGCCGTCGGGCGGCTCGACCGAGGCGACCGGCTCGGCCGGGGGCACGACCCAGCCCGGCAGCGCGACCACGAGCGGAACTCCCCCGCGCGGCAGCGCGGGCTTCGATTCGAGCTGCACCGACTGCGGTCAGGCCTCGAGCTCCGGCCGGTGCTCCGGGTGGACCGAGGCGTTCGCGAACCACTCGACCGTCGACATCACCGGGATCACGTTCGATCCGCCATCGGGCAAGTACGTCGCGGGCACCATCGGCACCGCGAGCTACCGCACGTGGCCGACCCCCGACCCGCCCGCGGTGACCCTCAATCTCGACATCAAGCCGTCGAAGTCGCAGACGGTGCGGTTCCTGACCTGTACCGGGATGGCGCCTCCGGCATCGAACGCGTTCTTCGTCGCGACCGCGCCGGCGAAGTTCTCGTTCCAGTGGATCACCGGCCAACGCGGGAGCGCGTGCTTCGGGAGCGCCTGCTGACGACGCCGGTCACGCCGGCGTCGCGACGACGAGCAGCGTGTTCTCGGCGAGGTGGCGGGGCAACAGCGAACGCACGGCCGACGCGATCCGGGCGCGCACGCGTCCGGGTGTGAGATGTCCGACGTACGCCACTTCGACGATCTCGTAGCCGTGGCGACGGAGGAGCTGGCAGAGCGTGGTCTCGTCGTACCAGCAGGTGTGCTCTGCGTTCACGCGCGCGCGACCGCCGATGCGGTACACGAAGTTCGACACCGCGAACGCGTTGGGGGTCGTGAGCACCAGGAGGCCGTCGGGCCCGAGGTGCTTTCGCGCCGCGTCGAGGAACGCGCCCGCACACGAGAGATGCTCGATCAGCTCCCCCGCCCAGACGACGTCGAACGTGCGACCGAGGTCCATCTCCTGCGCGTCTCCGGCCACGACGTTGTAACCCTTCGCCACCGCCTGCTTCACGAGGGTCGGATTCAGCTCGACCCCGACGGCCTCGGACGCGGCCGACGCGACCATCGCGTGCATCCAGTCGGGTCGGCTGATACCCGTGCCCGCGCCGATGTCGAGCACGCGGCGCCCTTCCATGTAGGGACGCACGCGCGCGAACCGCTCCGCGTAGCTTCCGGAGCTCCAGTCCGGTTGGAGGCGATGGCCCTTGTCCACCGGCCGAGCGTAATGTCGGGGTGCCGGCGCGTTCCTGTCGGTCGGTGTCGTCGAGCTCGCGCTCGCGGCCTGGTTCACCGTCGAGATGATGAACTCGCTTACGCGGGAGTCCTTCGCCACGGCCCGATGAACCTGTAGGTCTTGCAGCTCACGGTGCGTTCGATCGTGATGAGTCCGCTCGTGACCTGCAGGACGACGTGGTCGGCCGGACCTTGCAACGGCCTGAGGAAGAACGACGCCTGACACGCCTCCTTCACGTCGGCGACGGGCACCTGCGCGTGGCTCGGCGGTTTCGCGTGCAGCTCCGTCGCGAGCTTCGAGATCGACGACGTGGGCTTCGTGAACAACCGGCCGACGCCGGGCGGCCGACCGATCGACGGGAACAACGCCCACACGTACCACCCCACCGCGAGCGCGACGGCAACGGTGAACGCGAACCGCAGGAGTCGGGAGAGCGCACGCATCACGAACGGCGACCGTAGAACACTTTCGCCCCGGAACTGGGGCACCCTCGCCGGCCGGTGCACGGCCTGACCTGCGGAAACGCACTTTCGGTGTTCACCCGCCTACTTTACGCGGCTACGGTCGAGAGCTCGGAACGCCGTCTACCCGCCCGCCCGCGGCCGACGCGCCAGTCACGTGAGCCCCGCCCACCGGAGGAACTCTGACTCATGACGAAACCGCTTCGCGCCCTGCTCGTGATCTCCGTGCTCTGCTTCGGCGTCGCCGCGGCCGGCGGCTGCGGCCCGCAGACCGGCCGCCGCGCCAACTGGCCCTGCGCCGGCTGCATCACCTACGTCCCGCCGACCTACAACGCGTCGCACCCGACGACGGTGATCGTCGCGCTCCACGGTGACGAAGGTGACCCGTCGTACATCGAGAGCGTGTGGGAGCCGATTGCAAAGGCGAACAACGCGATCCTCATCTCGCCCAAGTGCCCGGCGAACCTCGGCTGCGCAGGCTCGTGGTGGGGATGGCTCCAGAGCGGAACGCAGTACAACGACGCGTGGATCGGCGCGCAGGTCGCGACCGTCGCCAAGAGCTACCGCCTCGACACGAAGCACGAGTTCCTCACCGGTTGGTCGGGCGGCGCCGACTTCATGGGTTGGTACGCGCTCGCGCACTCGAGCCAGTTCCGCGCGGTCGGCTTCGTCGTCGGCGGCGTCCCGTATCACCCGACGTGCCCGACCGCGAAGCAGTCGGCGTACTTCCTCATGGGTACGAACGACTTCCGCTACCTCTCGGGCCAGCCGTCGCAGGTGAAATCGATCTACTCCGGCTGCGGTGACAGCGCGGCGATGGTCGTGCTCCCCGGCGCCGACCACCAGGGCACCGTCGACGCGCTGACCACCCAGGGCTACGCGGCGAAGATGATGAGCTACTTCGTGGCCCAGTCGAAGACGTAACGCACGCGATCTTCAACATCGGACCGCGACAGTCTCACGAGCGCGCACGAACACCATGAGCGCGAAACCGCGGCCGCACAGTCGCGACAATGCGACAGCACGGTGGCCTTCGGGCGCGAGCGCGCCGGCGACCGCCCTCTTCTTCACGGTCACGAGCCCCACCACGGCGACCGTCACCGCGCCGACCGGCCCGCTCGGGATCATCGACGTGTCCGTCACGACACCCGGGGGAACGAGCACCACCAACGCGAACGACCACTACACCTACACGGTGCCGGGCGCGCCGACGGTCACGGGCACGAGCCCGAGCTCGGGATTCGCCGGTTATTCGGTCGTCGTGACCGGCACCACGTTCACGGGAGCAAGTGCCGTCCACTTCGGCGCCACGGCGGCGACGTTCACCGTCAACACCGATACCGGCGTCACCGCGACTGCCCCGGCCGGAACCGGCACCGTCGACGTGACGGTCACCACGTCGGGCGGTGGGAGCACCGTTGGCTCGGCCGACCAGTTCACCTACCTGCCGGGCTCGCCGCCTCCGACGCAGATCGCGACGTACCGCGGCGACCTCGCGCGCACCGGCTACTAACGCGCTGTACGCGCTGAACGCGCTCACCGGAGCCCAGATCTGGAGGACCAACCTCGGGACGCCACCCGCGTGGTACTTGTGGGCTTCACCCGTCCTCTTCAACGGGAGCCTCTACGAAGGAATCTCGTCGTTCGGTGACTGCCCGCTCGTCCGGGGACAGCTCGTGCAGATGGACGCGACGACCGGAGCCCTCCAACACACCGCCAACCTGGTGCCCGACGGCTGCATCGGTGCCGGCGTCTGGACCTCGCCGGCCGTCGACCCGAGCGACGGCAGCGTCTACGTGACGACCGGGACACCGAACGCGTGTCACAACCCCGGCGACTCGTTGGCGCCTTCGATCGTCAAGCTGCGCGCCAGCGACCTCACGATTCTCTCGAGCTGGACCGTGCCCGCGTCGGAGCAGGTGTTCGGCGACGAAGACTTCGGCGGCACGCCCACGCTCTTCACCGCCACCATCAACGGCGTGCAGCGCGCGTTGGTCGGCGCACTCAACAAGGACGGTCTCTTCTTCGCCTGGGACCGGAACAATCTCGCGGCCGGCCCGGTGTGGCAGTCGACCATCGCCGACCCCAGCGGGAGCCCGCGTTCGATCGTGTCCGCCAGTTGGGACGGGACCTACCTCTACGTGGGTGGCGGAGGCGCGATCATCAACGGCACGAGCTGCTACGGGAACATCAGCGCGCTCGACCCGGCCCAGCGGCGCGTTCATCTGGCGGTCGTGCCAGACCAGCTTCATGACCGCCGGCCTCACCGAGGTGCCCGGGCTCCTCATCGAGGGTGTGGGCGCGGGGGGCGACATCAAGTTCCTGAACACCGCCAACGGCGCGACGGTCTTCACCTACAACACGATGAGCACGGTGCAAGGTGAGGTCACCGTGTCGAACGGCATCCTCTCCGTGCCGCTCGGAAACGGGAACCTCATCGCGCTCGGCCAGTAGAGGTGACGCGCTAGAACACAGCCCATGAAGCCCGAGGACTTCCTCACCGATCTCCCGAAGCTCCATCTGCGCCCGCACGGGCGATCCCATTCCGGCGGGCTCAACCCGCGGCTCGGGAAGGCGTTCATCGACCAGCTCGCCCGCTTCGACAGGCCCGCGATCATCGAGACCGGCGCCGGGAACTCGACCCTGCTGTTCCTCATGCTGGGTTGCACCGTCACCTCGATCTCACCCGACGAGGCGCTCGGCGCGCAGATCACGAGCGCGGCCGAAGCGCGCGGCATCGATACCTCGGCGCTGACGTATCTCTGCGACCGCTCGGAGTTGGCGCTGCCGAAACTCGCGGCGGGAGGGCAGCGCTGCCAGGCCGCGTTCATCGACGGGAACCACGGCTGGCCCTCGGTGATGGTCGACTTCTGCTACCTGAACTTCATGTTGGAGCGCGACGGCGTGCTGTTCATCGACGACATCCAGATCTACGCGTGCTCACAGCTCATGCTGTTGCTGCGTTCGCAACCGCAGTTCGCCGACATGACGGTGGTCGGGAAGATGGTGAGCTTTCGGAAGGTCACCGACGCGCAGTGGTTGCCGGACTCGTCCGCGGAGCCGTTCATCATCGCGAACTCGACGAACCCGAAGCTCGAAGGCTGAGGCTCTGCAGACGGAGGTTCACCGGTGTCGGAACGGGTTGCGAGGCTCGTCTCGGTCAACGTGGGCATGCCGCGTGAGATCACGTGGCAGGGGCGGACGGTCTTCACGGGCATCTGGAAGGAGCCGGTCGAGGGGCCACGCGCGGTCAGGCGTCTGAACGTCGACGGTGACGGCCAGGGCGATCTGAAGGGTCACGGCGGAGTGCACCGGGCCGTGTACGTGTATCAGCTCGGCTCGTACCGGTTCTGGCAGGAGCAGATGCATCGCGACGACTTCGCGCACGGCCAGTTCGGCGAGAACTTCACGGTCGAGGGGCTTGGCGACGACGAGGTTTGCATCGGAGACCGGTACCGCATCGGCTCGGCGCTGCTCGAGGTCAGCCAGCCGCGTGTGACCTGTTACCGAATCGGCATCCGGATGGACGAGCCTCGGATGCCCGCGCTGCTCGTGCAGCGCGGGCGCCCGGGCTTCTACCTGCGCGTGCTCGAAGAGGGCGAGGTACAGGCGGGCGATGACATCGTGAAGGTCGCGACGGGGCCGGAAGCCATGACGGTCGCCGACGTGAACGCGCTGCTCTACCTGGCCGGTCATCACGACGTCGGGCAACTCCGCCGCGCGCTGCGCATCCCGGCGTTGAGCCCGGGCTGGCAGACATCGCTGCAGGCGCTCCTCGAAGAGGGACTCGCGGGCTCCCCCGGCGGCGGTAATGCCGGGCTCAAAGCCGAGAACCCACCGCCGGCATGGCCGGGCTTCCGCACGCTGCGGGTGACGACGAAGCGGTCGGAAACCCGCGAGGTCGTGTCGCTCCAGCTGGAGCCCGACGACGGTCAGCCTCTCGCCGCTGCGCGGCCCGGCCAGTTCGTGACGCTGAAGCTCGCGCCGGCGCCCGGGTCCGCACCGCTCGTGCGCAGCTACTCGTTGTCAGGGCCACCGGTGGTCGACCACTACCGGATCAGCGTCAAGGTCGAACCGCACGGCGCGGCGGGCCGCTACATCCGCACCCACGTCGGAGTCGGAGACCGGTTGCAGGTCGCCGCTCCACGCGGAACGTTCACCCTCGACGACGGCCCGCATCCCGTCGTGCTCGTCAGCGCCGGAGTCGGCGTCACGCCCATGCTCGCGATGCTGCACGCGCTCCACGACGAGCGATCGACGCGCGACGTCTGGTGGCTCCGCGGCGCGCGCAACCGCGCGGAACATGCCTTCGCAGAGGAGGCGCAGTCGCTCTTGGACGAGCTTGCTCACGTCCACCGACGCGTCTGGTACAGCCAGCCGACGTCCACCGACAACGCGGGCACGGACTACGACGCGGTCGGCCGCATCACACCCGAAGCACTCGTTGCCGCGGGCGTGCCGATCGACGGCGCGTTCTACTTGTGCGGACCGAGCGCATTCATGGATGCGCTTCGCGCGCGTCTCGTGGCGCTCGGAGCTCCCGCCGGACGCGTGCACACCGAGATCTTCAGCGCGCAGGGTGCGATCACGCCCGGCGTCGTCGCGCGTCCGACACGGCCGCCGCATCAACCCGACGGCGCACCGGGCACCGGACCGCTGATCACGTTCGTGCGGACCGGGTTGAGCGTGCACTGGTCCGATGAGTTCGCGAGCATCCTCGAGCTCGTCGAGGCCTGCGACGTGCCCGCGCAATGGTCGTGTCGCAGCGGCGTCTGCCACACCTGCGAAACCGGGCTCCTCGACGGCCGCGTCGAGTACTCCCCCGAGCCGCTCGAGGCGCCCGCGGAAGGCAATGTGCTCGTCTGCTGCTCACGCCCCGGCAGTGATCTCGTCATCGACGCGTGAACACGCGTGATCGCTAGAACAGGTCGAGCGCGGTTGCGGTGATCCGCTTCACGTCGGCCGGCGCGGCAGGACGCGATCGGCCCGAGGCCCAGCCGGTTTCTTCCCGGTGGCACACGGTCAACTCGGACCCGTTTCTCGTGAACGCGCGCCGAATGATCGTGACCGTGCCCGGAAGCTGCCGACTGTCGTGGAGCTCATGAGCCAACTGGTGGTACTGACTCCCCGCCGTGAACGTCGTCGGCGTCCCCGACAGTCGGACGGTGTCGCTGCGGCGGTCAGCCTCGTTCGGGGGCGTGTAGCGCACGCGGCGGTACTCGACACCGAGAGGATCTTCCTCGTAGCGAGTGTTGGTCATCTCGCCGGCGATGACCGTCGACGTGAAGTCGAACGGATGGTCGTGAATCGGGGGTTCCCCGATGCTCGACGTCGGGTCCCACACGTGGAGTCGGTACCGCCGCTTGTCGTCCAGGCGCAGGCCGAGGAGCCCGATCTCCTGCATCACCCACGGGTAGTCCTCGGCGTGTTCGAGAATCGTGCGCACCAGGACTGCGTTCAGCGAGTCGTCCATCGCATCCTCCACTGAGTCCACGAGCGGTCTAGCAGGCTCACTGCGCGATGGGTCGCATGCCGAGGTCGCGGAACGGACGCCACAGATAGCCGTCGGGATCCTCGAGAACGAACTGACGGTTGCCGGCCTCGGTTGGTCCTGTCACCTGCCAGCGGCCGCCGCGCTCGGCGACGTCGACGCGGTACCAGCGCTCCTCCATCGGCACGACAATGTCGACGCCGGCCGCAACCGCTCGGGCGTGCACCGCATCGACGTCATCGACGCGCAGCTGGAAGTTCACGCCGCGACCATGTGGAAGCTCGAGCGCAGCGGTGCGGAACCGGCGCCCCGGTCCGGCCGCTTCTTGAATCATCAGCTCGACGCCGTCGCGCTCGAGATACGCAAAGCGTTCCGCCGACCGCTCGAACAGAATCCGGAACTCGAGCACCTCGGCGTAGAAACGCAACGATGCGGCGAGCGCGGTGACATCCAGCTCCGGTACGAGCATCAGCCGCGGACCTTACCGACGAGACGCGCACGCTGACGGAGAGTTCGACGGACCCCGCGCGCCCGATCGCCGTCTTGGCATGATGGCGGCATGGAACGTGTGCTTGGAATCGGCGGATACTTCATTCGGGCAGCCGACCCGGCGGCCCTGGGCGCTTGGTACCGCGAGTGCCTCGGTCTGGACGCCGACGACAACGGCCTGTGGCAGCAAGCAACCGGCCCGACCGTGTTCGCGACGTTCGAGTCCGACACCGACTACTTCGGGGCGCGCGTCCAGCAGACCATGCTCAACTTCAGGGTCGGCGACCTGGATGCGATGCTCGCGCAGTTGCGCTCCAACGGAGCCGACGTCGCGGACGAGACGCAGGACATGGAGGGCGTCGGTCGATTCGGCTGGGTCACCGATCCCGAGGGCAATCGGGTCGAGCTGTGGCAGCCCGCCTGACCGCGCTCGAAGTCGTTTGATCCACACCGGTTCGCACCCGACCACCTATGGGGTACGGCCGATGAACGCGAGCAGCTTGGTCTGGACGTCGGCGTCGTCGGGGACGATCACGCGCGGCCCGTACTGCCCGCTCTGACGCAGCACCTCATCCATCGGCAGCATGCCCTCGAGCATCGCCGCGCACTTGTCGGGGTCCAGCGTCTCGTCTTGCCCTGTGGCTCGCGCAAGATCCCAGCGATGCATGAACACGTCGCTCGTGTAGATCATGTCGATCGCGTGCTCGAGTGTCATCCGGCCGATGTGCGGGAGATCGTGCTCGCGCGCTGCGGTGTCCGCGTCGTCGAGCAGTGCCTGCACCGCGTCGGTCTGCGCGCGCCACGCGCCGACGGGGTCGTCGTCAACCGACGGCCCCGCCGGCAACGCGATGCCCACCGCTCCGTCGAGGAACGCCGGAAACCACTCGACCAGGTGCCGGACGACGTCGCGCGCGACCCAGCCCTCCACGGGCGCCGGCAGGTCCCAAGCCTCGGGGGCGGTGCCTTCGACCGTCGTGGTGAACGCCGCGGCAACGCGCCGGTGCTCGTCGGCCGGGCCGCTCATCGGAGCTCCGCGACGAGGGCGTCGAGCTTGGCGTAGCCCTCGTCGAGCCCGGTCTCCATGCCGCTCGCGAGCCACTGGTCGCGGGCCTCGAAGCTGTCGACCAGCGACTGCGCGTGCAGCCGGGTGCGACCGTCGCCGAGATCCTCGAAACGCAGCGTCTCGAGCGCGACGCCCTCGGGGTCGCCGTCGAACGTGAACGTCTGCACGATGCGATCCTCACCGACCTCGTGGAAGCAACCGTGGAAGCCGTACTCCTCGCTTCCACGCCGGGCGATGTAGCGCCAGCGGCCGCCCGAGGTCGCGTCCCAGTCGAGGATCGTGGTTTCCATCGCGTCGGGACCGACCCAGCGGGCGAACAGTTCGGGATCGGTAAGGGCCCGCATCAGCCGCGCCGGCGTCGCGTCGAAGTCGCGAGTGATGCGGATCATCGGCACCGCGGGATCGGCCTCGATCGAGACTCGGTAACGGTTGCTCGTTGCGCTCATGACGCTGCTCCTTGCTCGAGGTGACGGAGGTCGGCGCGACGCTGGTCGACGTGCATCTCGGCGAGGACCGCGTCGAGGCGGTCGTACCGCTCCTGCGCCTGGAGGCGGTACCGCTCGATCCACTTCGTCATCAGGTCGAAGATCTCTGCTTCCAGATGACACGGACGCCGCTGGGCGTCCTTGCTCTGGCTCACCAGGCCGGCGTCGGCCAGCACCTTGATGTGCTTCGACACCGCCTGGATCGAGACGTCGTAGGGATCGGCGAGCTCCCCGACCGTGGCGTCGCCCACAGCGAGGCGGGACACGATGCCGCGCCTCGTCGGATCGGCGAGCGCCGCAAAGACTCGGGACAGCTCGTCGTCGGCCACCGGCGCCTTCCTTGCTCAACTGGATGGTTGAACAAACCTACGCCCCGCCTCCCCCCGTTGTCAACCACTTGGTTGAAGACTCACGAGCGAGACCTACCGGCGTTGTGAGACGCGGAGTGGGTCGCGGCTTGACGCATGCCGATATCAGAATATGGTTGGGCAATGGCACGAGCAGCGACGACGTCGGACGTCTTCAACGCGATCGCCGAGCCGCAGCGCCGGGCGATTCTGGTGCTGCTGCGAGCGGGTGAGCGGCCCGTGACCGAGTTGGCCCAGGAGCTGGGGATGGCCCAGCCGGGGGCGTCCAAACACCTGCGGGTGCTCCGGGAGGTCGGGCTGGTGCGGGACCGCAAGGCCGGCAAGCAGCGCCTGTACGGCCTCGACGCCCGCGGGCTGCGACCGGTTCACGAGTGGTCCGGCGGGTTCGAGCGGTTCTGGAACGAGAGCTTCGACCGGCTCGACGAATACGTGCAGGACCTCGAGCAGACACGGCAGGAGGAGTAACCGATGGCAGCGACAGGACGGGAAGCGCCGGCACAGTCCGCGACCGCGGAAGCCGCGACTCGCGAGATCGTGATCTCCCGGGTCGTCAGTGCCCCGCGGGAGCTGGTGTTCGAGGCGTTCACCGAGGTGCGGCACCTGTCGCGGTGGTGGGGACCGGAGGGGTTCACCACCACCACGCGGGCGTTCGAGTTCCGCGTCGGCGGGGAGTGGGACTTCGTGATGCACGGACCGGACGGGACCGACTACCAGGAGTGGATCTCCTACACGGAGATCGCCCCGCCGGAGCGGATCGCGCTGCTGCACGGTGAGTCTCGCGGCGACCCGAACGCCTTCGAGTCGGTCATCACGTTCGCGCCCGACGGCGCCGCGACCCGGATCGAGATGCGCACGCTGTTCCCCACCAAGGAACTGCGCGACGAGGCGGTCGAGAAGTACCACGCGATCGAGGGTGGCCAGCAGACCCTGAGCAACCTGGATACCTACGTCACCGAGATTCTTCGGAAGGGAATCGAGGACTGATGGCCGGAAAGGTGTTCTTCAGCGTGTCGATGTCGCTCGACGGTTTCATTGCGCCCGGCTCCCTCGGGGAACTGATGGGGCAGCAATGGATGGAACTGCAGCAGTGGATCTTCCCGCAGCGGTTCTTCCGGGAGAACCTGAAGCTCGGCGAGGGCGGAGAGGAAGGGCGCGACAACGACATCGTGCGGGAGACGTTCGACCGCACCGGCGCGAGCGTGATGGGCAAGCGCATGTTCGACGCCGGCGAGCAGATGTGGCCGGAGGAGGCGCCGTTCCACACGCCCGTCTTCGTCGTGACCCACGAGAAGCGTGACCACTGGGAGCGGCCAGGCGGGACCACGTTCCACTTCGTCAACGACGGCGCGGGCGACCCACCTGACCTACGCCGTCCGGGAGCGGTAACGGTCTCAGTCCGCACGCTCGCCGACTCGCGTGTGGCACGGACCCGTCGTCTGCCTCCTACCGGAGAGCCAACGCGGCCGGCGGCTCTGTGCGTCGGAATGACGTACACTCCTCCGAATGGAAACGAAGACTGAGCGCTGGACCCTCCGGGTCACGCCGACCCAGGACGCCGCTGTCCGACGGGTGCTCGAAGGCACCGGCGAATCGCTGAACGAGTACGTCGTCCGCCATGCCCTCCAGGCAGCTCTCGACGACCTCGCCGACCGCCGCGTGTTCCTGGTCGACGATGCCGCCTGGGCGGAGCTCCAGGCCGTGCTCGATCGTCCGCCGGCGTCCAAGCCGGCTCTCGACAAGCTCCTCGCCAAACGATCCGTGCTCGAGAACAATCGCCGTTGACGACGTTCGTCGGGCCCGAGCTGCTCACGCCGGATCACGCACTCGATCAGTTCGACTGCGGCGCGGAAACCCTGAACTGGTGGCTCGCCCACCGAGCACTGCGCAATCAGGCCGAGGGCGCCAGCAGGACCTGGGTCGTCACCGTCGACGGCCAAGTGGTCGCGTACTACGCCTCGAGCACCGCGGTTGTGCACCGCGCCGAAGCGACGAAGCGCGCGGCGCGCAACCAACCCGAGCCGGTTCCAGCCGTGCTGCTCGGAAGACTCGCCGTGAGCAGCGCGCACCAAGGTCACGGGCTCGGCGCTGCGCTCCTCAAGCACTTCATTCTCAAGTCACTCGAAGTCGCGCAGATCACCGCCGTGCGGCTCCTGCTCGTTCATGCCAAAGACGCGAACGCAGCGAACTTCTACGCCCGATACGGCTTCGAGCCATCACCCGTCGACGCGCTCACGATGATGCTCCTCGTGAAGGACATCACCATCTGATCGGCGGCTCAGGCGGGGGAGGTACCCGGCAAATCGGCTTGCGTTCGCGATTGCAAGCGCGGGTTCCGTTCCCGGCGAGGTATCACGGCCCCAGACGCTGCTCACCGGGAACCTTGCCGCGAACGCGCGGGTCAAGGTCAGTGCGTTCGAGCTCCACGATCGCATCGAACTCGACGCAGGCGCGTACGGAGACCATCATCGCGACGTGACGCCGCCGTGGGAGAGCGATCAGCGAGACGTGCTGCGGGCGACATTTGATCAGGACGCGGAGTCGTACGACCGTTCTCGACCGGTAGCGCCCAACGAGGTGTTCGACGAGGTATTGCAACGGGCGTCGCTGAGCGCGGGGTCGACGGTCGTGGAGATCGGACCTGGGACGGGCCAAGCGACACGACAACTCGCAGAACGCGGGCTGCAGGTCGTCGCGGTGGAACTGGGCCCGCATCTCGCGGCGCGGGCGCGGGCGAACCTGGCGGCCTTCCCGCATGTCCGCGTCGTGACGGCACCGTTCGAGTCCTGGGATCCCGGCACCGCTCGCTTCGACGCCGTCTTTGCATGCAATTCGTTTCACTGGATCGACCCGGACATCCGTTTCGCCAAGGCAGCCACGGTGCTGCGCCCGGGCGGACATCTGGTGGTCCTCGCAACTCCGTGGGTGGTTCCCGCGACCGCCGAACGGTTCTGGTGGGACGTGCAGGACGACTGGGCAGCCGTCGGTGCGCGCTTCGATCCGTCGACGATGCACCCGGACCGCATCAGGGATGATCTTGCTCCGGCCGTATGGGCATCCGGTGTGTTCGAGGAGCCGACGACGACGCGCCGAACATTCGAGGTCACGTTCACCCCGGAGGGCTACGCAACCAACCTCTCGACGCAGTCTGGAGTCAAGGAGTTGGCTGAGAATGCTCGAGCGGAGCTCATTGCTCGCATTCGCCAACGCGTGGAGGACCAAGGTGGACGCGTGACCTCACACCTGCTCGCCATGCTTACCGTCGCCCGCCGCAGTGGGAACCGGCTACCGAACCCGCAATCGTGATCACGCGCGCGTCCCCGGCTCGCCGAGCACTTGCTCGGACGTCCTGCCGATCGTTCAGCCTTCGTGTTCTGCGCACCCGACGGCGGACGGCTTCGCCACTCGACGTTCTACCGGTGACGATGAACACCTACGGGCCCTGTTCCCCGCGCTCGAGGAGGCGTTGACCGACCGACTCGACGCCGCGTATCGGAACGAAACCGCTTCCGGTGTGGCACGGGTGTGGCACGGCGACCCGGAGGACGGCGCGCCCGCCGTACCGATCGACATCGCGCGTACCGTCTGACCTGCACCAATAAGAGTCGGGCTGCCGGGACTCGAACCCGGGACCTTCGGTCCCCCAGTTCCCTCACGGCCGTCCGTAGAGACTCGCTTCGTTACGCACAGGCCGTTGACCTGGGCTTTCGCAGACGGCGCGAACGGAGCGTCACCGCTTCAGACGCTCCGGACCGATTTTTCGTTTGCAAATCCGTTTGCAAAACCACTCTGGCCAATGGTCGAAAAGAGCGATCAGCGTCTCTCCATCGCCGACCTCGACGTAGGTCTGCTCGTCCAGCTCGGGTCGCGCGCGGATCGGTCGTTGGCGACGTCGGCATGGTTCGTCGAAGCGATCGAGTTGTTGACCTCTGGCCGTCGTGGTGACGAGTTCAACGGATTGGTACGCCGAGGCATCGTCGATGCGGGACACGGTCTGGTGGGCTTCTTGGTGAGGTTCCTGTCAACCCCGTTGAGGGTCGAGCCGGCGTATTGAACGTCGCGAAGTTCGGCGCCAGCCAGCGGAGGGGCGACACACGCGCTCGGTACATGCGACCCGTGGCACGCGTGGCTTGTGGCGGTTTGAGGGTCAGGCGACGTCGAGGTACTTGCGCAGCGCCCGCCGGATCAGCTCGCTGGTCGATAGATGCTCGGCTTCGGCGCGCGCGTCGACGGCTTCCTTGAGCGCAGGCTCGAGCCGCACCGGAACGACCTCCGCGGGAGCTGCACCGAGCAACGGCCGTCCCCTTCGGCGCGCCTGCAACAGGTCGACGTCGTATCCCTGCTCCGCTTCGTCGGCCATTGCCTCGATATCGGTGTCGGCCAAGACCTTGCCCGACCGTGTCCGGTACGTCTTCTTGCGCTCAGTCATCCTTGTTCGCCCCTCGCCCGAGCAGCGGCAGATACACGGCTCGCAACCTCATCGCATGGATCGCCATCCGCCGCTCGTCCGCCAACAGAAGCACGATCACCTCGAGGAGATTGCCGGAGCGATCGGGTCCGATGAGCAACAACCTCGGTCGCTCGCCGTCCGCATCGAGATCGACCACGACGAGCGGGTGATCAACGGCGTGGCCAATCTCGGCGTCCGCGATCCCGTGCCTGCGAGCCGATCGATGAATATCCACACGGGTTTATCGTAATACATAATCAGGAGAACGGAGTCGCACTCGCAGTCCAGTTCCCGCGAACCCAATTCGCGGCGAGGACCAGGGCGCCAGCCCGCGCCATCCGCACTGACCGTGCCGAGGTCGCGGGAGACGGCTACCTCGGCGGATGACACGTCCGCGGGCCGGATTGCGTACGCCGAGCGCATCTGCGTCGTCTGTCGGCTGTCCGCAGCTACTTCGTCTCGGGGCAGAGGGTGTGCGGCGAGAAGACGCCGAGCACACCCGCGCAGCGGATTCTGCTCACTCCCCGACCACGGCGTGGCGCCGTTCGGCGGACGGCGGCCGGACGCCTGTCTCGAGGGCAACCGCTCACGTCATGCTCGGGCCGATGTGGAAACACATTGGAAGCACGACCGGCGAGGCTCACCCGGCAAGAATTGCCACCTCGTGTACCCGTCTTGTCCGGCTGATGCGAGTAACCCGCGGTGAGAACTGACGATCCGGTGGTCGGCGAGGAACGCAGCTTCGCGGAGTTCTTCGCTCGCGAGTATCGGAACGTCGTCGGTTTGGCGTTCGTCTTGTGTGGCTTCTTGGACGGCGCGGAGGACCTCGCCCAGGATGCGTTCGCTGCTGCCTACCGCGACTGGCCCCGGATCAGCCGTACGACGACCCGGCCGCGTGGGTCCGGCGCGTCGTCGCTAATCGCGCGGTCTCGCTACGACGCCGCCGTTCGACCGAAGCCAAGTTCCGGACGCGCCTGACCACTCACCGGATAACCGCGGACGAAGAACTGCCGTTCGACGATCCGACGACCTGGAACGCCATCCGGTCACTGCCGCGACGACAGGCACAGGTGATCGCACTGGTCTACCTCGAAGACCGCAGCCCGGCACAGGCCGCTGCGATCCTCGGCTGTGGTGAAGAGACCGCCAAGACGCATCTCCGCCGAGCGAAGGCAACGCTCGCCAAGCGGCTCAAGTGTCCAGACGACAAGGAATCGAAATGACCGAACTCGACGACCGACTCCGTCACGACTTCCTCGCCGTACGCGACCGACTGGAGCGCATACCGCTACCGGACGTCGCCAGCCGCGAGCCGCGCGAAGTCAACCGACCGCGCGCGATCGCGGTGCTCAGTGCGGCGCTGGTCGTACTGCTCATCGCGGGTGTCGCGGTCATCGCCACGCACTCCTCAACACATCGAGGGGCGACCCCTCCGTCGGGGGCCGACCTAAGTGGGATCAACGTTCGACAAGCAACCGACAGCCGCCGCGCGGTACGCGGTGCTCACCTCATTCGACCGCTCCTCTTCGACCACGGCTCCCTGCAGCTCGCTGTGGTCGGCGGTTCGTCACGCGTCGACGAAACACACGCGATCGCTTTGTTCCGCGCGGGGTCTCCACCTGGGTCGACGGTCGCGAATGTGACCGTCATCTACGCAGACGCAACACTTCGGGTGCGGGTCGAGGCCTCCGGCGTGATCCAACCGCGCGTCGTACCGACGTTCGAGCATCGACCCGTATGGGCGTTCATCTACTCGAACGGCCCGCACGGCTGCCCAGCCGAAGTGGCGCCACAGACAGGCGCGATTCGACTTCCCGAACCGGTACACGTCGAACTCATCGCCGCCGACGGCTCCGGCGAGGGTGTCAACTACCAGACACGCGGCTCCGAGTGCGCGGAGCCGACGACGGCTTCACGCGCCGAGGTCGCGAGCTATTACGTATCGTTGCCGTGGACCCCTTCGACGCGGGGCAAATGGTTCGTCGCGCACTACCAGGCGCCACCGGCGTGCGGCGACATCGAGTACACGCCGACAGGCGGTAGCCGCAACTCGGTGACGTTCGGCGTCTACGCGTTCGTGTTAATGGCACGCGCGCCGTGCACCACTCCCCGGCAACCGACATCAACCGGCTTACAGGCGACGATCGGCACGAAGCTTCTCCACGATCCCACCGGTCTGTCGCTCGGTCGATTCACTACGTCGGGGACGCATTTCACCTACTTCGATGGCCGCACCCACGCCATCCGCTGAGGGTCCTCCAACTGCTCGCGCTCCGAAACCACCGGGGGCCGGACTGTCTGCGGGGACGTCGAGTCGCTTCGATAGCGCGCCAACGGGAAATCTGGTTCGGTGAACGAGTCCGTCGATTTCGCCGGCGAGTACTGCCGGGATGAACACAACGGGCATACAAAATCGGACAGGTGAGCCGCACCAAATGCGATTCGCGTTGCCGCGACGGGCAAGCGCGCCGTCGCCGTAGCGGGCGTCGTCGCCGACATCGGCGTCGCGACGTAAACGGCGGGAGAGCAACGCACCCGACGGACGCTGTCGGAGGCGCTGTCAGTCGTCTTCGGAGCGGGGCTCGTCGACGCCGGGACCGGCGAATCAGGCCGCCACGAGGTGCGTGTTTCAAGACCCGCTGGCGACCCACCAAACCGCCTCGGCGGTTCCGCTTTTGCGGAACCACCATATATGCTCCGCGTCGTCCTCAGTCACCAACAAGCCCACCAAACATCTCTCGCCCGCCGTGAAGAAACTGGTTCCGATCGCGCTCTCGGATTCGCACACAACAACCGTGAACCCATCGCGTCGCCTCACCGCCCAGCTCCACAACCGCAGACAGCGCCCCCGGCATCCCTCGACCGAACATCTCGACGACACCGTCCGCCGCGTCCGCGCTCTCAGACAAGGAGCAGCCCGTGACTGAACCGATCGAACGGCCGCTCGTGTACACGGTCACCCAGACCGCGTCACTGTTGGGCATCTCACGGGCCCACGCGTACGAGCTCGTATCCCGTGGCGAGCTCGTGCACCTGCGGCTCGGCCGACGGATCGTTGTCCCACGCCACGCACTCGAGCAGCTCCTCGACGTCAGTGCGGAGCGCCCGGCAGCGTCGTAGCCAAGCGTTACGGTCGTCCTCGCGCTCTCAGGCAAGCGCGCACGACATGCCGGCGGACACCTCGGAAGGGGCGACGATGAAGGGTCACACTCGTCGACGCGGAACTGGTTGGGCCTATGTCGTGGACCTCGGCCCCGATCCGGCGACGGGGAAGCGCCGGCAGGAGTGGAAGAGCGGTTTCGAGAGCGAGAAGGCAGCGGACCAGGCGCTGCGCACTCGGCTCGGGCAGGTCGACCGCGGTGAAGCCGTCAGCCGTTCCACGCAGACGCTTGCGCAGTACCTGATCGACGAGTGGTTGCCGTCAAGGCGTTCAAAGGTGCGGGCATCGACCTGGGCAAGCTACGCGGACGCGCTGACGGGACGCGTAGTCCCGCGCATCGGAGCCGTGAAGCTCACCGCGCTCACTCCTCGGCATGTGTCCGAGCTCTACGACGCGCTGCTCGTCGACGGAGGCCGCGATCCGCGCCGCTCCCCCGGCCTCTCGGCGCGAACCGTTCGCTATACCGGCCTGGTGCTCGGTCGGGCGCTCGAGGACGCCGTCAAGCTCGGCCTGCTGGCTCGCAACCCAGTCAGTGCGGTGGAGAAGCCGCGACCGCGCGACGTCGAGATGAGGGCCTGGTCCGCCGACGAGGCACGGCAGTTCCTCGCGCACGTCGCCGACGAGCGGCTGCGAGCGCTCTGGGTCCTGTACCTCACGAGCGGGCTCCGGCGCGGCGAGGCGCTCGGCCTCCGGTGGGCCGACATCGACCTCGACGCCGGCCGGCTCGCCGTGCGACGCACCCTCG
The DNA here is from genome assembly GCA_038240075.1 of Acidimicrobiia bacterium. Classification (GTDB taxonomy): domain Bacteria; phylum Actinomycetota; class Acidimicrobiia; order IMCC26256; family PALSA-610; genus DATBAK01. The sequence continues at coordinate 14,098 of JBBSEC010000043.1, read as the reverse complement.
TTGCCGTCGGCTACTCGGTCCAGTGGTCCGAACCGAAGACCGAACGCAGCCGCCGGGTCGTGGCGCTCGATGCGGGCACCGTCACCGAGCTCCGCGCGCATCGCGTCTCGCAGCTCGAGGAACGGCTCAAGATCGGGCCCGACTCTCGCGACGACGACCTCGTCTTCGCGAGCGTCGATGGGAGCCCGCTGCACCCGCAACACATCTCGACGACCTTCGAGCGGCACCAACGCGACGCCGGATTGCGACGCATTCGCCTCCACGATCTCCGGCACACCGCGGCGACGCTGCACCTGAGCGAGGGTGTGGCGCTGAAGATCGTGTCCGAACGCCTCGGGCACAGCTCGGTCGCCATCACCGCCGATCTCTACCAGCACGCGACAGAGCACATGCAGAGCGACGCCGCGGAGCGTCTGGGCGCCACGCTCCTGGGCACGTCGTGAGACCTTTCGTTTGCAATCCGTTTGCAAACGACCGTGCAGGCCGCTCCCGAGAATGCGGAGCGTCGGCGGAAATGGCCGCTGACCTGCACCTTTGGTGGTCGGGCTGCCGGGACTCGAACCCGGGACCTTCGGTCCCCCAGACCGACGCGCTAACCAAGCTGCGCCACAGCCCGCTGTTGTGAAGCAGCCGAGACTATCGGTCCGCTGCGATCCTCACAGTTTGTGGGAGAGCCACTGCACGCCCTGCAGGAACCGGTAGCCGAGATAGATCGCGGTGCCTCCGACCAGCAGCTTGAAGTGCCACGGCGTCGCCGTCACCTCTTCGGGCTCCTCTCCCACCTCACGCAATTTCTCTGCCTTCACCGACCGCTTGTAGTCGACGGTCTGGAAGCAGAACGGACACGATCCGTCGGCCTTCATCGAGGTGGGCGTCAGGTAATGACCGCACGCCGGGCAGGAGGGCACACCGCCATTCTGCCGTCCGTGCGCCGCGGCCCCCGAAGCCGGCGTTTCTCCCCGTCTCGCAGGTTCACTCCCGCGGCGGAATCGGCGAACCGAAGCGGATGCGGTTCCCGTCGGGATCGACTGCGCGCGCAACGTCGCCGACGGTGAAGATCGGCTCAGTGCCCACGATCCGCACGATGCCGCCCTGTCTGGCGACGTGTTTCCCGCGTTTGGCGTTCAACCAGTCGAGGCACGCGAAGCAGATCTGAATCTCTCGATGGTCGTGCAGCTGGACGGCGTCTCGCGAGTCTGACCGCAACAGCTGCACCGCTGATCCGCCATCCCGCGAGTGCAGCCGCGCGCAGCACCCGGATCAACTCACCTCAGGGCAGCATCAGACCGGGGGTACCCCGTGACGCTTCCCGCGGTCTTCGCGCCGCCGGCACGCGGCCAGCGCGAAGCGTGTGATCAGCTCCTCGCGCAGCGCCTCGGGTGCGATCACGGCGTCGACGACGAGCTCGGCCGCGAGGTGGACGAGATCGACGTCGGTCTCGTACTCGAGTCGCCGCGCCGCGACGTACGCGGCGCGCTCGTCGGGGTCGGCGATCCCCTGGATCGTGTTGTAGAATACCGCGTTGACCGCCGGCTCCGGACCCATGACCGCGATCTTGGCGGTCGGGAGCGCGAGGCACGCGTCGGGATCGAACGCCGGGCCGCACATCGCGTAGAGACCGGCGCCGTACGCCTTGCGCACGATCACCGAGATCTTCGGCACCGTCGCCTCCGCGACCGCGGTGATCATCTTGGCGCCGTGCCGGATGATCCCCTGCCGCTCGACCTGCGACCCGATCATGAACCCGGGCACGTCGGCGAGGAACAGCAACGGCACGTTGAACGCGTCGCACAACCAGATGAACCGGGCGGCCTTGTCGGCGGAGTCGACGAAGAGCACACCGCCGAGGTGCATCGGGTTATTGGCGACGATCCCAACCGCTTCACCGTGGATCCGTGCGAACCCGATGATCAGCTCGCGCGCCCACAGCGGCTTCAGCTCGAAGAACGACTCCTCGTCGACCAGCGCGTCGATCACCTTGTGCATGTCGTACGCGCGCCGTTCCTCCTCGGGAACGATGTCGCCGATCGGCTTCGCGGTCGCGACGGGCGCGCGCGACGCGATCGGCGCGCCGAGCTCCGCCCATGATTGGGGCAGGTACGAGAGGAACGTCCGGGCCGCGTCGATCGCGTCCTCGTCGGTCGCGCAGAGGTTGTCGCCGCACCCGCTCACCGTCGCGTGCATGCGCGCGCCGCCCATCTCTTCGAGCGTGGCGTGCTCGCCGATCACCATCTCGGCCATGCGCGGTGAGCCGAGGTACATCGACGCGTTCCCCTCGACCATGAAGACGACGTCGCAGAACGCGGGGATGTACGCACCACCCGCGGCCGACGGCCCGAACAGGCAGCAGATCTGCGGAACCCGTCCCGACAGCCGCACCTGGTTCGCAAAGATGCGACCGGCGCCGCGGCGGCCCGGGAACAGCTCGACCTGGTCGGTGATGCGCGCGCCCGCGGAGTCGACGAGGTAGACGATCGGCATCTCGTGCTTGAGCGCGTGCTCGGTGATCCGCACGATCTTCTCGACCGTGCGCGCGCCCCACGAGCCGGCCTTCACCGTCGTGTCATTGGCCATGACGCAGACGGGCCGGCCTTCGATGCGGCCCACGCCGGTGACGACGCCGTCGGCCGGCAGGTTGTCGGCCAACGCGTTGGCGAGCAGTCCGTCCTCGACGAACGAACCGTCGTCGAGCAGGCGCGCGAGCCGGTCCCGCACGAACAACTTGTGCTGTTCGGCGAGCTTGTCGGCACCCTTGGCGAGGTTCCCCGCGAGCGCCCGCTCGGTGACGTGCGCGACGCGCTCGGACTCTGTGCTCATGCGGCTGTGCTCACGTCGACTGCCCGCTTTCCACTCGAGCCAGACGGGGACCGGCGTGGAGCATCGCGCTCGGAAGCTCGCGACCGACGATCTCCTGCGCGAGCGCCGCGCACCCGATCAGCGCGTCCAGGTCGATGCCGGTCTCGACGCCCAGGTCTTCGAGCATGTGCACCAGATCTTCGGTGACCGCGTTGCCCGACGCTCCCGGCGCGTAGGGGCAGCCGCCGAGACCACCGATCGACGCATCGAACCGCGTCACACCCCGCTCGAGCGCCGCGAGCACGTTGGCCAGCGCGGTCCCGCGCGTGTCGTGGAAGTGAAGTCCGACATCGGCGGCGCGGATCCCCGCGCGGTCGAGCGCGTCGAGCAGATCGTCGACGCGCCGCGGCGTCGCCATGCCCGTGGTATCGCCGAACGACAACCGGTCGGCGCCGGCATCGACGAGATGGCCGGCCACCTGTGCGACCCGCTCCGGCGCGACGTCGCCTTCGTACGGGCAGCCGAATGCGGTCGACACGATCGCCTCGACCGGCGTTCCCGCCGCGTGCACCAGCGCCGCGACCGCGTGCGCGGCGACGAGCGACTCCGCAGTCGACCGGCGCACGTTCTTCAGGTTGTGGGTCTCGCTCGCGCTGACGACGAGCTGCACCTCGTCGGCCGCAGCCGCGATCGCCAACTCCGCACCGCGCACGTTGGGCACGAGGGCCGAGTACACGACGCCGGGCCGGCGGGTGATCCGCTGCATCACGAGCTCGGAGCCCGCCATCGGCGGGATCGCCTTGGGCGACACGAACGACGCTGCCTCGATCCGGCGCAGCCCCGTCGCCGACAGCGCGTCGATGAGCCGCACCCGATCGTCGACGGGTACCGCAGGCTCGTTCTGGAGCCCGTCACGCGGACCGACCTCTCGGATGTCCGCGTGCGCGGGCCAGGAACGCATCGCCTCAGGCTAGGGCCGGGACCGCAGCCCCGCCGTCACCGGACGGGCGCTATTTGATGATGCGGACCGGGTCTCCACCGAGCGATGCCGTCCACGACGTGGTGTCGTTGAGGAAGCCGTCGAACTGATACTGGATGCGGAACCAGCAGTTGTTCGCGTTGGAGACATCGCAGGTGTAGTTGCTCGGTATCGGCACCTCGACCGTGAGCCATTTCCCGCCGTAGTCGGTGGTATTGACGCCCGTGACCTGGCAGCCGCTGCCGTTGACCGGTTGATAGGTCGAGGAGATCCCGAGTTGCATCGTGCACCCCGTCAACGCGCCGGTCGACACATTGGAGTCGGGAGGCGGCACGATCGTGAGCGTTCCGTTCGAGCCACCGTCGCCGATGTCGAAGAGCGACAAGGTGAGGGTGTGGCCGGCGTCGCCGGGAAGGAGACGAGCCAGGTAGAACTGGGTCAGCGCCCCGCCACCAATGTTGGCGTAGATGCCCATCTTCCCGTTGCCGTAGATCCCGATGTTGGATCCGCCCGTCGCGCGGAGCGCGAACCGGTTGTGGCCGTTGCCGATCTGGGTCGGTTGCCCGTTGGTCGTCAGGTTGGTTCGGACCTGGATGAAGTAGTCGCCCGCTTTGGCGTTGACCGTGCTCGGGCAGAGGTTGTCCCACTGCCGGAAGTAGTGGCCGAGGTACTCGGGAGTGAGGACGCCGTTCACCGTCACCTGCATCGCCGGAGTCGGAGCGATCAGCCCCTTTGCGAGGTCGGCGTCGTAACCGGGGTAGCTCTTGGTGCAGATCGGCGTGGTCGGCGCGCTCGTCGGATCGCCGGGGATCGCGGCCGGTCCGAGGACGGTGTAGGTCGTCGTGATGTTCGGATCGCCGAAGTTGTGGTCACCAGTGCAGTAGCGATACCCGGGGTCGTTCGACTTCGAGCTGTCGGCCACGTACAAGTAGCGCGCCGCGAGATTGTCGGCGACTCCCACGGGCCATCCTTGAATCTGCGCCTTCGCGAGCGCGTCGGCGCCCTTGAGATTGCTGCCATCGTCGTTCGCGCCACACGTGTCGCCGACTGCGACGAAGCCGGGGTCGAAGGCCTGCAGCGTCAGTGACGGCACCGCACTCGTGAGATGGACGGTGTAGATGTAGCCATCGCAGGCGTAGTCGGTGTTGGTCCCCGCGTAGCCGCAGGAAACATCGGCCGGCGCCTGCGAGCAGCTGTCGGCCGCCGCACACGATCCGCCGGCCTGGTACGCGTCACCGTTCGCTTTGGGTGACGAGGGCCCCGCGATGTTGCCCCAGAAGTTCGGGTAGGTGATGCTGCCGAACCCGCCGCCCGAATCCGGATCGTCTCCGTACTGGTTTGAGGGGCTACCCATGCTGACCGGGGGCCGGTAGTCGGCCACGGCTTTGCGGGAGACATGCATCGTCGAGAAGCCGATCGCCTTGGCGAACCACGTTTTCACGTCCTGGCTGACGGTGACCTGCAGCTGCGAGACTGCGGTCGACCGCACGGCGGTGACGGTGACACCGTTGGAACCGTTCGTGAATCCGTTCGAGGCTGCGACCGACATCGCGGTGCCCTGCGCCGTAGGGAGATCGCCGGGCAGGTAGATCGTGCCGGCGAGCGCCGCGGCATCAGCCGCGTTCTGTGCGCGCTGTGCGACTTGGTACCCGTGCCCGATGTCGACCGCGAGCGCGGCGAATCCGATCAGCACCATGAGGAAGAGCGACATCCATACCAGCGCGAGGCCGCTCTCGTCGTTCTGCACACGCTTCCCGAGCCAGCGCTCGAGGCGCGTCGGAGTGCGCTCGTCGGAGCTCATCTCGTCGCCGTTCACGACATCTCCGTTCATGACGTCCCCGTTCATGACGCCGCGCAGGTGTTGCTGACGTTGGGTTCGAAGCGCATGATCGTCTTTCCCGTGAGCGCGCGGCCGGTGCCGAACATGTGCGTCACTGCGGTGTGATTGACGGTGACCCAGACTCCGATTTGGTCGATCGTCCCGCCCGCGCACGCACTCTGCTTTGCTGCCGGCCACGCCGTGCTCCCGGAGAGCAAGCTGGTGAAGAACTTCTTGTTCGCCGAGTCCCAGCCGTAGCCGATCTTGTAGGTGCAGCCCGAGAACGACGGCGGCGCGCACGAGGCCGACCCGTTGACCTGGTAGATCCAGAGCTGCTGCGGCGCCTTGGAACCCAGCGATTGCAATACCGAGGCGACGGCCTGTGCGGTGACGTACCCGCTGTCGGTCGCGGGGGTGACGCCGAAGTCGGACTTCGAGAGCGCGGATGCCGTACGGGCGCCGGCGCGGGTCGCCGCGGCCACGGTGGAGTCCTCGCGGTACGCACCGCCGTACTCGATGACGCCCAAGGTGATCATCATCAGAACCGGGATCACGATGAGGGCTTCGATCAGCACTGCGCCGCGCTCGTCACCGGCGCGTCGCGAACCGGAGAAACGCCGCTTCAACGCTGCCCACGTCCGTCCATTGCCCATGCTTGCCACCATCCGTCGCCGGCGCTGCTCGCGATCCACCACTCAATCGGCGGCTTCGGGCCCCGGTTCAGGGGTCTCCGCGCGGCTCACGCCCCGCAGGCCCTGCCCGGTGAGCTCCCGGAGCCTGTCCCCACCCTCTGCATGGTGAGCCACACCCTGCGTGGGCACAATGGGCCGATCGGACTACCACATGGTCGCGTTCTCGCTCGCGATGGCTTGACACCGCGCCGCAGTCACCGGGCTGGACGCTCACCCGCTCCGCCCTGACGGTGGGCAGAGTCGCGTTCTACGCGGTGCGGCGGCGGACGCGGAGCTTGATCGGGGTCGCGCCGAGGTCGAACGACTCCCGGAGGCGGCGCTCGAGGTAGCGCAGGTAGGTGGGCGGCAGCGCCGCGTTGGTGAACAGCGTGATCGTGGGCGGATCGGTGGCGCCCTGGGTCGCGTAGAGGATCCGGGGGCGCTTGCGCCGGTCGATCGGCGGCGGATGGGCGGCCTGGGCGTCCCGGAGCACCCGGTTGAGGGCCCCGGTCGGGATGCGGCCGTGATACGCGGATTCGGCGGCCCGCAGAGCCGGGAGCAGGTTCGAGACCTTGCTCCCCGTGAGCGCCGAGATCGGCAGGATCGGCGCATAAGAGAGGAACGAGAGATCACGCGCGACCTGGATGCGCAGCGCGGCCCGGGCATCGGTGCCGAGCAGGTCCCACTTGTTGATCACGATCACGATGGCGGTGCCCGAAGCATCGACCCGCTCGGCCAGACGCTGATCCTGGTGGGTCACGCCCGCGGTGGCGTCGAGGATGAAGAGGCACGCGTCGGCCCGGTCGACCGACTGCAACGCCCGCACGACGCTGTAGTACTCGCTCGGCTCGTCGACCCGGCTGCGGCGCCGCATACCGGCGGTGTCGACGAAGCGCAGCGGTCCGTCGCCGGTCTCGACCACGGTGTCGATCGAGTCGCGCGTCGTGCCCGGAAGGTCGTGCACCACGGCCCGCTCTTCACCGACGAGCCGGTTGAACAACGTGCTCTTGCCGACGTTGGGACGACCGACGATGGCAATCGAGAAGATCTTCTCCGCTTCGTCGCCTTCGGCGGGCGCGGCGGTGTCGGACTCGACCGGCGGTGGGAGCACCGCGACGAGCGCGTCGAGGAAGTCGCCGCTCTCACGCCCGTGGAGGGCCGAGAGCGCGTGGGGGTCGCCGAGCGCGAGCTTCGCGAACTCCCAGACCGCACCGCTCCTCCGTTCGTCGTCGACCTTGTTGGCCACGACGAGGACGGGCACCGTCGCGCCCCGCAGCACACGCGCAACCCGCGCGTCTTCCTCGGTCACGCCGACGGTGACGTCGACGACGAGCACGATCACATCGGCTTCGGCGATCGCGCGCTCGGCCTGCTTGCTCACCTTCGCTGCGAGCGCAGGGTCCTCGTCGGTCAGCCCCGACTCCCCCGGCTTGATCCAACCGCCCGTGTCGATCAGCCGGAACTGCCGGCCGCCCCACTCGCCGACGAACTCCTTGCGGTCGCGCGTGACGCCCGGCTTCTCCTGGACGATCGCGTCGCGCCGTCCGACGATCCGGTTCACCAACGTCGACTTCCCCACGTTGGGACGGCCGACCACCGCTACGACGGGAAGGTCAGTGCTGACCCGGGTCTCCATTACGAAGCCGCGACCTTCATCTCGGCTCCGACCTCCGGCATGCCCCCGCCTCCGGTCTGCGCGTGGCCCGACATTGGGATGCGTACCTTGCGGAGCGCGCGTACGAGCGACTTGCCGTCGGTCGGTACGGCTTCGACGACCCGGGGCAGATCGGCGAGCGACGTGCCGTCGAGAAACCGCCCCTGGGAGAGCACGACGTCGGGCAGTAGGTAACGGTCGGCTGCGGGCTCGTCGGCGAGGCGGGCCGCGAGGTCGGCGCCGGTGAGCAGGCCCGTCACACCGATGTTGCCGCCGAAGAACCGGTTCGCGACCGGCAGCAGCCGCACCGGAACCTGCGCGTGCTCCGTGAGCGCGTCGAGCAGGGGTGCGAGCACCGGCTCGCCCATCTCGCCGGTGATGATCGCGATCCCCGACTCGCGCTCGGGCTCCGGCGCGCGCGCCGTCGTCGGTGACGTTGATCCCGCGGCCCCGGTTCGGACCGCGCGGTACCCCTCGGCGGGCGCGCCGTCGACCCAGGCGAAGAAACCGGAGCGCGGACGGCGACCGATCCCGTCGGCACCGTCGATCGCGCTGCGAACATCGTCGGTGAACGCGCGGGCCATGCCGATGCCGTTCTCGTGCTGCACGAACCCTTCGTAGTGCTCTGCCTCCGGGAACGGGCGGCCGGCGAGGAGGTAGTACTCGTCGGAGGCGAACACCAGACGGTGACCGACCGCGCCAAGGAAGCGTTCCTGCCAGCGCTCGATCGTGTCGAGCGCGTGCGCAGCCTCCGCCGCGGTGTGGGCACGAAGCTCGGGCTCGCGCGAGTGCGCGCTCACGCCGAGCGGCACGACACCCACCGACGCGATCGTGGGGAAGCGGTCGAGGATGCCGAGCAGCGTGTCGTCGAGCACCGCACCGTCGTTGAGGTCGGGACACACGACGACCTGACCGTGCACCTCGACGCCCGCGTCGAGCAGCAGTGAGAGCCACCGCAGGCTCGTCGCGCCCCGCCGGTTCCGCAGGAGGCGCGTGCGCACGTCGGGATCGGTGGCGTGGATGCTCACGTAGAGCGGGCTCAGCTTCTCGGTCACGACCCGCTCGAGGTCGGCCTCGGTGAAGCGGGTCAGCGTCGTGAAGTTCCCGTAGAGGAAGGAGAGCCGGTAGTCGTCGTCCTTGATCGAGAGGCTCTTCCGCATCCCCTTCGGGAGCTGGTAGATGAAACAGAACGGGCAGTGGTTGTCGCAGGTGCGGACGCGATCGAAGACCGCGCTCGCGAGCTCGAGCCCGAGTGGCGCGCCGGCGGGCTTCTCAACCCTGACCGTGCGCTCCAGCCCACCGCGGCGCACCTCGAGCTCCACGGTCGGCTCGTCGGCCTGCAACTGGTAGCGGATGACGTCGCGAAGATCCTCACCGTTGACCGTGATGATCTCGTCGCCCGCGAGCAGACCCGCCTCCGCGGCGTGCGATTCGGGGGTGACAGCAACGACACGGGCAGGCGGCACGACCGCCCAGTCTACGTTGCACGCTGCGTTTTCCCTCCCTCCACCTCGTTAGCCTGTTCGCGTATGCCCGTCGAGCAGGTGCTGCTGGCCGAACCCCGCGGGTTCTGCGCCGGTGTGGAGATGGCGATCAAGGCCCTGGCGTGGATGGTTCGCGCGTTCGAGCCGCCCGTGTACTGCTACCACGAGATCGTGCACAACCGGATCGTCGTCGACCGCTTCCGCGACCTCGGGGTCGTCTTCGTCGACGATCTCTCGGAGGTTCCTGCCGGCGCACCGCTGATGCTCTCGGCACACGGATCGGCCCCCGAGGTCGTCGCGGAGGCCCGCTCCGAGAACCGCTACGTCGTGAACGCGGTCTGCCCGCTCGTCACCAAGGTGCACCACGAAGCGAAGGTACGGGCACAAAAGGGGTACCGCGTCCTCTACGTCGGCCACGTCGGCCACGACGAAGCGGTCGGCACGGTCGCGGTCGCGCCCGACTCCATCCGCCTGGTCGACGGTGAGGCCGCGCTCGACATTGCGTTGCGCGACATCGGACCCGACACCGAGGTCGCGATGCTCGCTCAGACCACGCTCTCGCACACTGAGTGGCAGGGGTTGCTCGAACGCACACGCGAGCAGGTTCCTTCGTTGTGGACCGCGTCGCGCAACGACCTGTGCTTCGCGACGACCAACCGGCAGGCCGCGTTGGAGCGGATCGCGCGCGACGCCGACGCGGTCGTGGTGATTGGAAGCGCGAACTCGTCGAACACGATCGCGTTGACGCGGGTGGCTGCCGACGCGGGTTGCCCATTGGTGCTGCGGGTCGACGGACCGGCCGAGCTCGACCTCTTGCGCCTCGGCGACGCGCGCATCGTCGGTGTGACGGCCGGCGCGAGTGCACCCGAAGAGCTCGTCGACGGGGTGATCGAGCTGCTCGCCCCTACTCTCGGTGTCACCCACGTGCGGGTGACCGACGAGGACGAGTACTTCCCTCCGCCGCGCGAGCTGCGTGAGTTGCTTCCCGCTTTGGACGCCGCGGCCGCTTTGGCGGTTGGTGGCGATCCGTCGCGCGCGCAGGCGGCTGGCGGCCCGTTCGGATCCGACCGAACGGTCGACGCGTCACTCGTGCTCACGGAGTTGGGGCTGTAGTTCAGTCTTGGGCGGCGAGTAGCCGCGCGGCGAGCGGTTCGAGCGTCGCCATGAGCTCATCGAGCTCGCCGGGCTCGAGGCTCTCGTAGGGCTTCGCCGCGAGGTCGTCGGTGAGCGCCTCGACGCGCTGTTTGACGGCGCGGCCCGGCTCGCTCAGCCAACCGTCGTCGCCGATCAGGCCGCGATCGCGCATCCCGTCGATCACCGCGGCGAGCTGCTCGGCGGGGAGATGGTGGACGCGTCCGAACTTCTCCGCGGGCATGCCCATGTCGAGGGCGAGCAGGACGTGCGCTTCGAGGCCGCCGACACCCTCGATCATCAGGGCCGCGATGTGCCCGTCGCCGCGGTGCTCGCGCAGCAAGGAAGCGGCGTGAAAGAGACGGGCCACCACTTCATCGGGGATCGGGACCGCGCGCAGCGCGGCGTACATCGGCCGGCCCTCGAACGGTGCGCTGGTCGCAGCCTCGAGCAACAGGTCAGCCGCGCGCGCGAACGCGCGAGAGTCGACGTCGTCGCCCAGGATTCGCCGCAGCGCCTTTACACAGCCCACCTGGCGAGCCGCGATCGCCGCTTCCGGCGTCGTCGTGCGCCACACCTTCGGAATGTGGCGAGCCACCTCACCCGGAGCGAAGTTGTAGAAGAGCGCGTCGACCACCTCCGCCGGGGCGAGGCCCAAAGGCGCCGCCCGTCCGGCGAAGTAGGTGTCCCAGTAGTTGGTGAACCCCAGGGCGAACATCGCCTCGTTGGGCTCGTCGGCCGAATAGGGGATGACACCGATCGGCTCGACCAGTTCGAACATCCGACGTGCCATCGAGTTCATGGTGACCCTTCCTTCTGCAACCTCGGCGCTCCCAGCGGACGTTCACCATCGGTTGGACGACCGCGCACCGCGAAACTCATCGCATCGCACGGAGAGCAGCGTCGGGCACGGCCGGGAATGTGTCGGCGTCAGCATCGCTCACGGTCGGGCAGTGGTTGCGGCGCTGGCGATGAGTTCTCGACTCGCGGCCGGTCTTCACTGCCGTTCAATGAGGGACGATCCTCTTGAAGAGACATGGTTCGCCAGTCGGGAGTAGCGCATGGCCAAGCTGATCTACGTGACGAACGTGTCGCTCGACGGGTTCATCGAGGACGAGCACGGCGGTTTCGAGTGGACCGAGCCTGACGACGAGCAGTTTGCATTTGTGACTGACCTCGTGCGGCCGGTCGGTACCTACATCTACGGACGCCGTCTCTACGAGACCATGGCCGTCTGGGAGACCGATCCCTCACTGGCCGCCCAGTCGGACCTCAGCGCCGACTTCGCGCGCGTCTGGAAGGCGGCGGACAAGATCGTCTACTCGACCACTTTGGATGCAGTCTCGACCGACAAGTCTCGGCTCGAGCGCGGCTTCGATCCGGACTCCATCCGAAAGATGAAGGGCACGACCGGTCGTGATCTCATGGTGGGTGGGGCGAACATCGCCGCGCACGCCTTCAGTGCCAGGCTGATCGACGAGTGCCACCTCTTCATCGGCCCCGCCATCGTCGGTCGCGGCAAACCATCGTTGCCGGGCGAGCTGCGCGCCAAGCTCGAGCTGCTCGACGAACGCCGGTTCGACAATGGCGTTGTGTACGTCCGCCATCGCATCGTCATCTGAACACGAAGAGGCGCGCCAAGCACTCGACAAAGCGGGCAACCACGACGACCTCGCACATACAGTCGCTGAATGCCTTTACCTCACGACCCGGAGTACACGGCTCAGCACTACGACCGGTATGCGGAACAAGAGTGGGATCGACACGACGCGAGTTGGCCGGCACGCACGAGCTTCGTCATCCTGTCGGTACCTCAGCGAGTTCGTCGTTCCCGGAGCCCGCGTGCTCGACGCAGGCGCCGGGCCCGGTCGGTTCACGATTGAGATAGCAAAGCTCGGTGCGCAGGTTCAGGTAGCCGAACTGTCACCGGTGCAGTTGCAACTCAACGCCGATCGGGTAGGTGCGAGTGGATGGGAACATGCAGTGACGGGCCGAGCCTTGGCTGACATCTGCGACCTTTCGATGTTCGCTGACGGGGCTTTTGACACGCTCGTGGCCTTCGGCGGGCCATTGAGCTACACGGCGGATCACGCAGACCGCGCGCTCAGCGAGCTGTGTCGCGTGACGAGACCCGGCGGCCACGTCCTCCTCAGCGTCATGTCTTGTGCCGGAGCAGTCCGTGCTTTCCTGCCGCAACTCCTCGACGAGGACCGACGCTTCGGTGCAGCCCACGGTGACACCATCGTTCGGACCGGTGACCTCGCACGGGAAACGAACAACGGCCACGAATGCCACATGTATCGATGGTCTGAGCTTGCACGCTTGCTCAACGGACACGGCGACATCGTCGGTGCCTCCGCATCCAACTTCGTGTCGCTGCAGAACGACGAGGCAATCGAGGGAGCGAGCGACGCCGAACGCGAGCGCATCCTCCACTGGGAAATGGAACTGTGCCGCGAGCCCGGCGCGCTCGACGGTGGCACGCACATACTCGCGGTACTGACGCCAGATCGCCCGGCGGGCATGCCATAACGCCGTTCCTGTTTCGAGCGACGCCGCAGCACGGCAACCGGCGGGCAGACTCATCGCTCGGAAGCCAACCCAACGGCGGCAGGGCATCATCGGGACCACCCGCCGGTTCCCTCGACGCTACGAAACCACCGCAGCGCGTGACAGGTACTCAACCATCAGGGCACGATGCGTGCGCGTCGGCTGGGAGAGTGTGCTCGTGGACTTCGATCCCAAGGCAGTTCTGCACGAGTACCTCCAGTCGGGTCGCGAGGTAATGCTCTGGAAGCTCGAAGGCCTGTCTGATTACGACATGCGCCGCCCGTTGGTGCCAACGGCGACCAACCTCCTCGGTCTGGTCCGGCATGTCGCATGCAGCGAGACCGGCTACTTCGGATCTGTCTTCGGCCGACCGATTCCCGAGGCGTTGCCGTGGAGGGAAGATGGTGAACCGAGCGGCGACATGTGGGTGCGACCTCATGAGACGAAGGACAACGTCGTCGAGTTCTATCGCCGGGTTTGGGCCCACTCCGACGCGACGATCAACGCGCTCCCGCTCGACGCAACGGGTGAGGTGCCGTGGTGGCCAGAGGGCGATCGCGACATTTCCCTCCAGCAGGCAATGGTCCACGTGATGACCGACCTCTACCGCCACGCCGGTCACGCCGACCTTCTTCGTGAACTGACGGATGGCGCGACTGGCGCTGACCGCCGGTGGTCCAACCTTCCGCCGGGTGACCAGGCTTGGTGGGACAGCTATCGCGACAAAGTCGAAGGCGCTGCCCGTCGCGCAGGCGGGCTGATCTGATCACAAAGGACCCAGTCGCTCGTCTCGCTCGCGCGATATCTGCCGTTCGGCACTGCATACGGAGCGCAGACGGGCATCGCGCGTGCGCCGTGGAAGGCGGCAGCGTGGTGACCGGGCCCCGGTTGTTGATCCACTCGCTATGAGAGTTGGGGTTGGAGTTCCTGGCGTTGGTGCCAGTGGTGGGCGTACTCGTTCGGGGTGAGGCTACCGAGCGAGGAGTGCGGTCGGTTCGTGTTGTAGTCGACGCG
>JBBSEC010000042.1:0-36071 GCA_038240075.1 Acidimicrobiia bacterium | reverse complement strand
TCGCGCGTCGGTTGCGCCTCTACGACGTCATCGGGGAGCGGCGGCGGCTGACGCTCACCGCGCTGCTCGCGCTCGACGGTGACCCCGACTACGAAGCGCTCCCGTTCCTCGAGTCGACGCGCGCGCAGTACCGCGCACAGGTCGAGTCAGGTGAGATCGCACCCGACATCGACATCGACGCCGCGCACCTTGTCGCGCTGGCAACGTCGATCGCGCTCGCGATCTACGGCGACCACGCCGCCCGCCAGCTCGGCGTGTCGACGGAGGAGCTGCGCGCACGCGCGCGCGTGCTCCTGGAGAAGATGCTCGAGTCGGTTGTGCCGACTCCGTAGGTTCTGGGCTGCCGACGCGCGTCGTCGACGACTACGGACCGAGGCGCAGCCCGATCAGCCGGCCGTTTCCATCGGGGATTGCGACCGCGACGAGCTCGGTTCCGGTCCACACGCCGGCGATCGGCGTCGCGGGTGGGTGCGCGAGCTCGAACCGACGGCCGGTCGCGATGTCCCAGGCGAACGTCTGAGTCGGCGCCGAACCTCCGTGCATCGACGCGATCACCGCCGACCCCGAGAACGACGTCGAGTCGACGCTCGCCGAGAACGCGAGCTTCGGCATGCTCAGCGCCACGCGGTGCCCGGTCGTGATGTCGTAGACACCGCCTGGTTGCGGCCCGGGAAGCGAGCACGGTGCGTATGACCCTTCGCCACAGAACCGCAGCGACGGCGGGTACGCGATCTGCGATCCCGTGGCGTACGGGGTCCAGTTGCTCTGCGTCGGCTCGCCGGACAGGCCCGCGGTGATGTCGCCCAACCGGTGCCACGACGACGAGCCGGGTGTCCACGAGTAGGCGCGCACGATTGGGTCGGTCGGCTTCAACGGCTCACCTTTCGCACCCGATGCGGGTGTCGAGACCGTTGTCGTCTCGCTCGCCGACGCCGACGCCGACGCCGACGGCTCGGCGGTCCGGCGTTGCGACGAGAGGATGGCGACGACGCGGCCGGCGGCCCAGACGAGCTGCGTCTGCTCGAGCCGATCTCCGTGGCGCACCGGGAGGCGGGGAGCGGGTGTCCAGCGATTGGTTCGCGGGTCGTACGACGCGCTCGCTGCCGCGCGCGCGTCGGAGCACGGAGAACCCGCGATGTCGAACCCGCCGGCGACGACGACGGAGCGCCCCGTCCACACGATGCCGGGCTCCGGCACGGTGCACACCGGTCCCGGTGAGAGCACGCGCCACGAGTTCGTTCGCGGGCTGTACGCCTCACCCTGGAGCGCGCCCACGTCGGCACCGGTGTCGGGGAACACGACCAGCTCCTTCCCTGTCCACACCCAGCTGATCTTGAAGAACCACACGCCGGGCAGCGGAGCCTTCGGAAGCACGCGCCAGCGGTTGGTCGCCGGCGTGTACGCCGCGCCGAGACCGCGCGGATCGTCGTGCAGAAGGTCTTGACCGAAGACGATGACCTCGTTCCCCGCCCACGCCACGAGCTGCTGGGAGCCAACCAGCAGTTGAATCGGCGCCTCGGCGATGCGCGACCAGTGCATGGTCGCGAGTTGCGTCGCGGACGCGGTCGCGGCGGGCGGGTACGCGGGACCGATCGGTTCGCGCGACGGGCGCGACGGACCGCTCGACCGGTTGACCACGAGGGGGACCGCCACGAGTGCGACGGTCAGCACCGCCGCCGTGAGCACGAGCGTGGTGCGCCGGCCGCGCCGGGGCGGCGCGCCGAATGTCAGCGGGATCGGCGCCGGGCGGTCGTGCGCCGCGGCCATGGCACGCGCGACGACCGCGTCGGCACCGGCATGATCGCCGTGCGCGGCGAGTCGCTCGTAGAGATCAGGGAGTGTCGACACGGTCATCCTCCAGAAGGGCGCGCAGTTGACGACGCGCGCGAGAGAGCTGCATGCGCGCGGCGCCGGGGGAGCAACCTGCGATCTCGGCGGCCTCGGTGATCGACGCACCCTCGATGTCGACGAGGTAGCTCAAGAGCCGGGCGCGCGGCTCGATGCGCATGAGCTCGGCGAGATCCGATGGGTACGTGACGTCGCCCGCATCCGACGTGACGCCGTGGCGGGTGAAGGCCCGCTGCGCGGCCGCGGAGCTTCGACGTTGGTTGCTCACGAGGTTCACCAGGGCGCGCCGCAGGTAGCGGATCGGGCTGTCGATCCCGGTGAGGCCGCCGCGCTCGATCACCCGCGTGAAGACCTCTTGGACGAGGTCGTCGGGCGCGGTGCCCGCGGGGGCGACGATGCCGGCGAAGTGCCGCAGCGGCGCGTAGAGCGCCTTCAGCTCTTCGATCTCGTCGTCATCCATTCCCACCACGCCCGTTCAGACACGTCCCACGCCCGATCTGCAACACCCGACTCAGACGAGCGAAGAAAACCGGCGATCTTCGGGTGCGAGCACCGTGAACCCGATGGCCGACCAGAAGCTGACGCCGAGATCGTTGTGGCCGTCGACCATGGCGTCGAGCCGGCGGGCACCGAGGCCGCGGGCCCGTTCCCGGGCCTGCTCGACGAGCTGCGCACCGATGTGGTGGCGACGGTGGTCGGCGTCGACCGCGAGCCGGTAGAGATGGCAGCGCCAGCCGTCCCATCCGACGAGCAGCGTGCCGACGATCTCGCCGTCGAGGTCGGCGACGAGCAGCGCGGCCGGGTCGCGCTCGAGGAGGACCGTCATCGACGCGTGGGTGCCGGGTTGCGATGTCGGTCCCGCCGCGCGATCCCAGAGCGCGAGCACGGCGTCGACGTCGTCGGGTCGCGCGGGCCGAATGACCGGGTTGCTCATCGGCTCAGTGCGGCCTGACCGTGAAGCCGATCGCGATCGGGACGACGATCCACGCGAGCGCGAGCAGGATCACGGCGTAAATCGCGAACTGCCGACTGTGATCTCTCGGAGGATGCCCGGCCGCGCCGATCGTCTGCCACAACGCGTGCAACGGTTGGTCGAGCGCGATGTGGGTGCGGCGGCGCGCGATCGCGGCCGCCTTGAGGATGCACCAGAAGCCGCTGAGTGCGAGCAGCGCGAACACGGCCGCGATGATGACGAGCAGCGCACCGTTGTCGGCGGCCTTGGCCAACAGTCCTTGGAACCCGGAGGCGACGCCCGAGAGCGCGGCCCCGCCGAGCAGGAACGTCGGGACGCCGAGCGACGACTTCTGGTAGTCGGGAGCGAGTCGCTCGACCTCGACCCGCGCGAGTCGAAGCATGCCGAACTCGGGGGTGCCTCGCTCGCTGTTCGCCCACCGGCGTGCGTACAGCTTGCGGATCGCGTTGACGACCGACTTCTGGTGGTCGCGCACGATCATGCGGATCAGGAACTGCACGACGAATGACGCGACCGGTTCCAACGGGCCCGCCTTCAGGTTTGACGGCGGTCGTGCGGCGTTGCGGTCGAACACCTCGAGCGCCCGCATCGTGGTGCGGTGCGCCTCGTCGAAGCGGTTGGGATACTGCAGCGGAGCCCCCGCGCCGAGCTCGGCGAGCATGTCGGACTCGACCTTGCCCTTCGCGCCGAACTGCTCGAGGATGGCGTCGGCCCGTTGCTCGTCGTTCGTCGTGAACAACTTGAGCGTGTCGAGCCGGTCGGACAGCTCGTCGAGCAGGAGATGCTCGGTCTTCGCGATCTCACCCTCGTCCGACGCGACCTCAGGTGTCGTCGCGTCTGCGTCGTCGCCGCCGTCGGGCACGGCGGAACGGTACCGGTTTCCTCGCCGTCCCGACGGTCTTTGGCGTACGACTTCTTCTGGTGTCTTCACGAGTGGACCGCGACGAGCGCCGGAGGACCTGAGCAATCGTTGCTCAAATGCGTTGGGTCACATGGGTTGGCTCAGATGATCGCCGGAACCGGTTGCGGCGGTGCCACGCCCCGGTAGTGCGCGCTGGGCCGGATGAGGCGGTTGTCGGCTGCCTGCTCGAGGATGTGTGCACACCACCCGATCGCCCGGCTCGACGCGAACGTGGGCGTGAACAGCTCACGGGGCACGCCGCACGAATCCATCACGATGCCCGCGTAGAACTCGACGTTGGTGTACAGCTTCCGACCCGGCTTCAGCTCCGCGAGCACGTTGATCGCTGTCGTCTCGATGTGCTCGGCCAGCGCCATCTTCTCGCCGCCCAGCGATTCCGCGACCTCGCGCAACATGAGCGAGCGCGGGTCGTCGGTCTTGTAGACGCGATGGCCGAAGCCCATCAGCCGATCGCCCCGCTCGACGGCCGCACGCAACCACGCTTCGGCCCGGTCGGGCGTGCCGATCTGGTCGAGCATGTCGAGCGCCCGGCTCGGCGCGCCTCCGTGCAACGGGCCCGACAGCGCGCCGATGGCTCCCACGACCGCGGCTCCGAGGTCGGCGCCGGTGGACGTGATGACACGGGCCGTGAACGTCGATGCGTTGAAGCCGTGGTCGATGGTGGAGATGAGGTACTTCTCGACCGCGGCCGCGTGCTCGGGAGTCGGAACCTCGCCCTGCATCATGTAGAGGTAGTTCGCCGCGTACGCGAGGTTCGGGTCCGGTGCCACCGGTTCGAGCCCACGCCGGAGGCGGTAGAGCGCGGTGATCAGCGTCGGGATCGCCGCGCACACGAGGAGCGCGTTGGCGCGGAGCTCGGCCGCGTCGACATCGAGCGACGGTCTGAAGCCGCTCGCAGAACCGAGGAGGGAGACCGCGGTGCGCACGGCGTCGAGGGGCACGAACGGGTCGCCGGCCTCTGCGATCGAGGGGAGTACCCGCGTGACCGAGTCGGGCAGCGCCCGCAGCGCGCGTACCTCGTTCGCGAACGCGTCGCGCTCCGCGATCGTCGTCGGGAGCGCACTGTCGAACATGAGCCGCCAGATGTCTTCGATCGGACGCGCCTTGGCGAGCGCGACCGCGTCGTACTGGCGGTAGTGGTAGAAGCCTTCGAGCCCGCGCACGTCGCCGACGCCGGTCTCGGCCACAACGACACCTTCGAGACCGCGCGGTGTCTCGTGCGCGAGCGCGCCGGCCGGTTGGATCATCGCGATGCGCATGAGGTCGCGCATCGAGACGATGCCGACGAGGCGCCCGCCGTCGACGACGGGGATGTGGCGGTAGCCGTGCTCGGCGAGGCGGGTGAACGCCTCGCGCGCCTCGACGGCCGACGCCACCGTGTCGGGCTCGGGCGTCATCCACTCCGAGACCTTGGCCGTCGACGCGTCGGATCCGGCCGCCGCGAATCGCAGCATGTCGCGCTCGGTCAGGATCCCCGTCGCGCGACCGTCGCCGTCGACGATGACGACTGCGCCGACCTTCTTTTCGCGCATGCGGCCCGCGGCGGCGGCGATGGTCTCGGCCGCCGTCGCCGTGACGACCGGAGTGCTCATGATGTCGGCGACGGTCCGCTCGGTCTTCTGCTCGCTCATGGGTGTCGTCCTCGTCCCTCGTCTTTGGTTCTTACTCCGGTATCCCGTGCCGGCCGGCGCCCTCGCGGAAACGGGTCGCGCCGGCGACCGCCTCGCCCGAGGCGAGGGTCTCGACCCCGTGCCGGTACTCGTTGTGCAGCGCGTCGTCGAGGGTCATCGACCACTGTTCATAGCTCGACAACCGGTCGTTGCGCATGCAGACCTGCGGCAGCGCGGCCAGGTCGGTTGCGAGGGCCACGGCGGCCGCGCGCGCCTCGCCGGGTTCGACGAGGCGGTTGGCGAGCCCGGCGAGGCGCACGGTGCCGCCGTCGACGAGCGGCACGCCCCAACGCCGGCAGAAGACGCCGAACACCGCGTCGCGCGCCGCGACCCGCAGATCGCACCACAGTGCCAATTCGAGGCCGCCGGCGACCGCGTAGCCCTCGACCGCCGCAATCACGGGCTTGTCGAGGAGCATCCGGGTGGGTCCCATCGGCCCGTCGCCCTCGGCGACGACGCGGTTGCCGCGCCCGGCGGCGACGGCTTTGAGGTCGGCACCCGCGCAGAACACACCGCCCGCGCCGGTGAGCACCGCAACCGATTGGGTGTCGTCGGCCGCGAACGCGCGGAAGGCGTCGGCGAGCAGCGCCGCGGTCGTTCCGTCGACGGCATTGCGCGACGCGGGCCGGTCGATCTCGACGACCGTCACCGCGCCGATCTGTTCGATGTTGAGCGAGCTCACGACGCTTCCTCGCGTCGGTCGCGCGTGGCGTCGAGGTGCGCGCGCTCATTGAGGCTCACGACGCTGCGGACGCCGGAGCGCGACGCGATGACTCGCGAGATCGACGTGTAGTACGGCTCGAACCAGAGGTAGCGGTCGATGCCGAGGATCGACGCGAGCGCGCAGTTCACGACACCGCCATGGCACACCGCGACGACGCGCTTGCCGGGGAACCGCTCGACGATCTGGTCGACGCACTGCGTGACGCGCGCCTTGAACACGTGCGCGGGATCGGCGCCCAGCTCCTCCCAGCGGCCTTCCACCATGGCGAGCCAGCGCGGGTCGTTGGTCGCCTGCAGCTCCTCCATCGGGATGTAGTCGGCCGACGTCGAGTCGTACTCGATGAGCCCGTCGACGATCTCGATCGCGACGCCGAGTGCCGCGGCCACCGGTTCCGCGGTCTCTCGCGCGCGGCGCATCGGACTGCTCAGCACGACGTCGATGGGCTCGGATCCGAGCCACGCGGCGAGCCGGTCGGCCTGTTCGAGCCCGCGGGGAGTGAGACCGGGGTCGGCGGGTCCGGTGACGGAGCCGGCCGGAGTGCGGACCGGCTCGGCGTGACGCACGAGCACGAGGTCCATCAGTCGGCCAACCCGAATCCGAGCACCGCTTCGAGATCGCGCAGGGCCTGCGCGGCGTCGTCGACCTTGATGGTCGTCATGCCCATTGCGCGCGCGGGTTTGAGGTTGGCGCCGATGTCGTCGAGGAAGACGGCGGCGGTCGGCTCGACGCCGAGCCGCTCGCACGTGAGCTCGTAGATGCGCGGGTCGGGCTTGCGCATGCCCTCGACCGCCGATTCGACGATGACGTCGAACACGGTGAGGGCACGCAGCGCGGGAGGCGATCCGTTGCCGCTGCCGCCGGACCAGTTGTTCGTGAGCGCCGCGGTGAGGAGCCCGTGCTCGCGGATGCGCGTGATCGCGGCGAGCATCTCCGGACGCGCGCCGAAGCCCTGCCCGATCAGCACCATGATCTCGGCCGATTCGATCGCGACGCCCTCGGCCGCGCCCTCCGCGTCGAGCGCGGCACAGAACGCGGGCATCGTGAGCTCGCCCCGTTCGAGTGCGGCCCACGCCCCGTCCTGGCTGCTGCGCGCGATGACCCTGCGCACGCTGCCCGTCGGGAGCCCGGCCGTCCGCTCGTACGTATCGAAGTGCTCGAACGGCGAGCCGAACACCACCCCACCCAGATCGAAGATGACGGCTCTTTTCATGGTCGCACTCGCTGCGCTCGCCGCTCCGGACGCGGGACGGGAGTGGGCGGGGTCGCTCGCTCGCTCCGCTCACCGCTCATTCGCGGTCGCTGTCCTTGGAGAGGTCGGCGTCGCGCTTGTCGACGAACGCCTGACGAAGCTCGTCGCTGTCGCCCCAGAGGTTGACCTCGAACGTGAAACCCTGCTCGTAGCGGTAGGCCCGCTTGACGTCGACCGCCTCGATGCCGTTGAGCGACTCCTTGGCGCGGCGGATCACGAGCGGGCTCTTCGCCGCGATCGTGTTCGCGATCTCGAGCGCAGTGGCGAGGAGATCCGCGCGGGGCACCACTCGCTCGCACGTGCCGAACGCGAGGAGGTCGGCCGCGGTCACCATCTCGCCGGTGAAGAACATCGCGCGCACCTTGTGCTGCGGAACCAGGCGCGCGAGATGGGTCGCGGTTCCGAGCGCGCCCCGGTCGACCTCGGGCACACCGAACGTCGCGTCGTCGGACGCGATGAGAATGTCGGCGTTGCCCGCGATCCCGATCCCGCCCCCGAGGCAGTAGCCGTTGACCGCGGCGATCACCGGCACCGGGCAGTCGTAGACCGCGGCGAACGTCTCCGCGCAGCCGCGGTTGACCTCCACGAGGCTCCGGTGGGTGGGATCGGCCGCGAGCTCCTTGATGTCGACGCCGGCCTGGAACCCGCGTCCTTCGGCCGCCACGATCACCGCGTGCGTCGCCGGTTCGCGGCCTGCGTCACGCAGCGCGTCGGCGAACGCGAACCAGCCGGCGACAGGCAGGGCGTTCACGGGCGGGTTGTCGATCGTGACGATCACGACAGGCCCGCGGCGTTCGGTTCGGATCAACGAGTGCTCCCTGGTCAGCGGGCAGCGTACTGGTGGCGCAGGATGGGCTGGCGCTGCTAGCAAGGCGTGACGCAGCTCACATGACGCAGTGCGAGGGGACCACGGTGAGCGAACGGATCGAGGCACTCGTTTCGGGCCTGACGCTCGACGAGAAGTGCCAACTCGTCGCCGGGGCCGACCTGTGGCACCTGCCGGCGATCGAGCGGCTGGGGATCCCCGCCCTCAAGGTCAGCGACGGGCCGAGCGGCGTGCGCGGTGAGCGCTGGACCGGTCGGGCCTCGGCACTGTTCCCCTGCGGCAGCGCGCTGGGAGCCACCTGGGACGTCGCGCTCGTACAGCGGGTCGGTGCCGCGCTCGGTTCCGAGGCGCACGACCGCGGTGTGCACGTCGTGCTCGCGCCGACGGTCAACCTGCAGCGCACGCCGATCGGTGGTCGCAACTTCGAGTGCTACTCCGAAGATCCTCACCTCAGCGCGCGGCTCGGTGTCGCGTTCATCAACGGCATCCAGGCAACCGGTGTGTCCGCGTGCGTGAAGCACTACACCGCGAACGACACCGAGTTCGAGCGCATGACGATCTCGTCGGAGCCCGACGAGCGCACGCTGCGCGAGCTGTGCCTCGTTCCGTTCGAAGCGGCCGTGACCGAAGCCGGAACGTGGTCGGTGATGGCGGCCTACAACCGCCTCTACGGCACGCACTGCAGCGAGAACGCGATGTTGCTCGACGACGTGCTGCGAGGCGAGTGGGGCTTCGACGGTCTCGTGATGTCCGACTGGTTCGGTACGCACAGCACCGCGGCGGCGGCCAATGCGGGGCTCGACCTCGAGATGCCCGGTGCGCCGCAGTGGTTCGGTCCCGCGCTCGCGAAGGCCGTCCGCGCCGGTGAGGTCACCGAAGCCGTGGTCGACGCGAAGGTCCGCCGGGTGCTCGCCCTCGGGCAGCGCACCGGGTTGTTCGACCGCGCCGACGGTGCCGCGACCGACGAGCTCTCCGTCGACCGGCCCGAGCATCGCGAGCTCGCGCGTGAAGCGGCCGTGGGTGCGATCGTGCTGCTCAAGACGTCGCCGTCGATCCTGCCGCTGCCGGCGGGTCTGCACACGCTCGCCGTGATCGGGCCCAACGCCGATATGCCCGCGCTCGAGGGCGGTGGCAGCGCGGCGGTCACGACCCATGCCGTGCTCACGCCGTTCGAAGCCATTCGCGACCGCGCCGGACCCGGTGTCGACGTCGTGTACGAGCGCGGTTGCGTGAGCGACCGCCGGACGCCACCGCTCGAAGGTCGGCGGCTCGCCGAGCGCGCGCTGCGCGTCGAGTACTTCGCGGGCGCCGACTGGTCCGGCCCCGCGGTCTTCGAGGAGTCATCGACGCGCGCGTGGTTCGTGTGGCTGGGGCCATGGGAGCCCGCGGTGCCTCCGCGCTTCTCGGCGCGCGTCACCGGCACGTTCGTCGCCGACGAGACCGGCGCGTGGCGCTTCAGCCTCGTGAGCGCGGGCCGCAGCCGGCTCATGGTCGACGGCACGATCGTCGTCGACAACTGGGAGCCGACTCCCGGCGGACCCGAGTCGTTCTTCGGTTTGGGGAGCACCGAGGTCGGCGCCGACGTGTGGTTCGACGCCGGGAGCGAGCACACGATCGTCGTCGAGTACGTCGACGGCGGGTTCGGCGTCGGCGGGTTGGCGATCGGGTGCTCACCGCCGCGCCCCGATGACCTCTTCGATCGCGCGGTCGCGCTCGCCGCGCGCGCCGAGGTCGTCGTCATGGTCGTCGGCACCTCCGCGGAGTGGGAGAGCGAGGGTCACGACCGGAAGCGCATGGACCTGCCGGGTCGGCAGGACGAGCTGATCGCACGCGTCGCGGAGGTGAATCCGCGCACGATCGTGGTGGTCAACGCGGGCTCGCCGGTCGCGATGGAGTGGGCCGACGACGTTGCCGCCGTCGCGCAGCTGTGGTTTCCCGGCGAAGAGGGACCGCCGGCGCTCGCGTCGGTGCTCTTCGGCGACGCCGATCCTGGAGGCCGGCTCCCGTTGACGATCCCGCGCCGGATCGAGGACACGCCTGCGTTCACCAGCTATCCCGGCGAGCGGGGAACGGTGCACTACGGCGAGAGCGTGTTTGCGGGCTACCGCTGGTACGACCGGCGCCGCATCGAGCCCCGCTTCGCGTTCGGGCACGGGCTCTCGTTCACGTCGTGGGGTTTCGGTGCGCTCGAGCTCGACCGCACCGAGCTCGGTCCCGAGTGCACGTTGCAGCTGCGCATTCCCGTCACCAACACCGGGCACCGGGTCGGAACCGAAGTCGTGCAGTGCTACGTGCACGACGTCACCGCGTCCGTCGCGCGGCCCGAACAGGAACTGCGCGCGTTCGCCAAGGTCGAGCTCGGTCCGGGCCAGAGCGCTTCGGTGATCGTCGATCTCGACCGCCGCGCGTTCGCGTTCTGGGATCCGGGTTCGCACGACTGGGTGGTCGAGCCCGGCGACTTCGAGATCCGGGTCGGTGCGTCGTCGCGCGATATCCGCGCGGTCGCCGTTGTCAGCGTTTCCGACCGTTCCAAGACCGCGTGAAGGAGCCCGTGTGCGTGCCGCCCTGCTGATCGGCCCCAAACTGCCACTCGAGGTCGTCGACGACATCGAGATCGAAGCTCCGCTCACGGGTGAGGTCGTCGTGCGCGTGTCGCACTGCGGGGTCTGCCACTCCGATCTCTCGAACGTCGACGGGACCTTTCCGTCGCCGCTGCCGGTTGTGCTCGGGCACGAGGCCGCGGGCGTCGTCGAGGAGGTCGGCCCGGGCGTGACCTCGCTGCGCGCCGGCGACCGTGTGGTCCTCACCCCGGCGCCGCCGTGCGGGCGCTGCCCGTTCTGTCTGCGTGGCCGCTTCAGCATCTGCGTCAACAGCGCCGCCGTCTTCACGAGCACGTTCAACGACGGCACGACGCGTCTGTCGCGGCAGGGCGCGACGGTGTACCGCGGTCTCGGCCTGGGCGGGTTCGGCGAGCTCGTCATCACGCAGGAATCAGGGGCGATCAAAGTCGCCGACGACACCCCACTCGACGTCGCGTGCGTCATCGGTTGCGCAGTGCAGACCGGTGTCGGTGCCGTGCTCAACACCGCACGCGTCGAACCGGGCGACACCGTGTTGGTGCTCGGCCTCGGGGGAGTCGGGATCGCGATCGTGCAGGGCGCGCGCATCGCGGGTGCGTCACGGATCATCGTCAGCGACCCGGTGAGCGAACGTCGCGATGCCGCCGCGAACTTCGGCGCGACTGACGCGATCGACCCGACCGTCGACGATGTCGTCGTGCGCGCGCAGGAGCTCACGGGCATCGGTGTCGACTTCGCGTTCGAAGCCGTAGGGAAGGCCACGCTCGCTCAGGCCGCGGTCTGGTCGACGCGACCCGGCGGCACGGCGGTGCTCGTCGGTGCCGGGCCGCTCGGCGACGCGATCACGATCGACCCGGCCGTCGTCTTCATGGCGACGGAGCGGCGCCTCATCGGTTCGTTCCTCGGGAGCAGCAACTCACCCCGCGAGATTCCCCGGCTGCTGTCGCTGTGGCGGGCCGGAAAGCTCGACCTCGAAGGCATGATCTCGCGACGGCGACCGCTCGCCGAGGTGAACGAAGCCTTCGACGACATGCGTGCCGCGCGCGGCCTCCGCACCGTGTTGGAGATCTGACATGGGCGACTTCGACGGCAAGGTCGCGCTGGTCACGGGCGGCGCGGGCGGCATCGGGGCCGCCGCGGCGCTGCTCTTCGCCGGACGCGGCGCGAAGGTCGTGGTCGCGGACCGCGATGTCGACGGCGCCGCGGCAACCGTTGCCGCGATCGGCGCGGCCGGTGGTGTCGCCGTCGAGCACGCGGTCGACGTCAGCGACGCCAGTTCGGTGGGCGCGCTCGTCGACGCGACGGTGTCGGCATACGGGCGTCTCGACTGCGCGTTCAACAACGCGGGGATCAGTCCGGGCGTCGCCGCGTTCACCGATGTAGCCGCCGACGACTGGCAGCGCGTCATCGCGATCAACCTCACCGGTGTGTTCTGGTGCATGCAGGCGGAGCTGCGTCAGCTCGTGAGCCAGGGGAGCGGTGGAGTCATCGTCAACACGTCGTCGGGCGCGGGAGTCGTGGCGGCTCCGGGCCAGCCCGCGTACACGGCGGCCAAGCACGGTGTGCTCGGGCTCACGAAGACCGCCGCGCAGGAGTACGCACGCGCCGGCATCCGAGTCAACGCGATCCTGCCCGGCACCACCGACACCCCCATGCTGCGCAAGTTCATCGCCGAGAACCCCGAGATGGAACGACCGATGCGGCGGATGATGCCGACCGGAGAGTTCGGACTTCCCGAGAAGGTTGCGGAAGCGGCAGTGTGGTTGTGCTCCGACGCGGCGTCGTTCGTGAGTGGCGAGTCGATGCTGGTCGACGGTGGGCAGGTGTGCCGGTGAGAGGACGGAGCCAATGAGCGACAGCGACGATCACGAAGCGATCCGCGCCCTCATTCACGAGTACGCGTTCAGGATCGATGCCGGCGATCTCGACGGCGTCGCCGCGCTGTTCGAGCACGCCGAGCTGGGATCATCGGTGCGCCCGGAGCGCATGCGCGGCGCGGCCGAAGCGCGCCGCAACTACACCGGCGTGATCCTGTACGACAACGGCACGCCGTGCACGATGCACTGCCTCACGAACGTGACGATCACCCTCGACAGCGGGAACCGCACCGCGTCGGCGCGCACGTACTTCACCGTCATCCAGGCCGTCCCCGGGTTCGCGCTGCAGCCGATCATCGCGGGTCAGTACCGCGACCGCTTCGAGCGGCACGCGGGTGAGTGGTGCTTCAGTGAGCGCATCATCCACCCCGACCTGATTGGCGACCTGACCCGGCACATGAACGCGAAATGGATCGCCCAAATATGAGTACAAACGACGAATCGCTGGTCGCCGCGCTCGCCGACGTCTGGGACTCGATGCAACGGCTCGGTGCCGAGCTCGACGAACGCGAGTGGAAGCTGCCGACCGACTGTCCCGGCTGGTCGGTGCAGGACAACCTTGCGCACATCGTCGGGATCGAGTCGGTCATCCTCGGTCGGCCGGCGCCGGCGGTCGAGCTTCCCGATGTCCCGCACGTGAAGAACGACCTCGGCCACTCGAACGAGGTCTGGGTCGAGTCGTTCCGTGCGTTGTCGGGCGCGGAGCTGCTCGAGCGGTTCCGCGAGATGGCCGCGCTGCGCCTTGACATGCTGCGATCGTTCACCGAGTCGGACTGGTCGGCGCCGTCGTGGACTCCGGTTGGGGAGGCAACGGTGCGCGACCTCATCCCGTTCCGCGTGCTCGACTCGTGGATCCACGAGCTCGACATGCGTCGCGCGGTTGGTCGGCCGGCGAACATGGAGTCTCCGGCCGCCGACCTTGCGCTCGGACGGTTGCGCGGCATCCTCAGCATGATCGTGGGCGCGCGGCTGCGGCCGCCCGACGGCACCCGGGTGGCGTTCGTCGTGGAGGGGCCGGGCGGTTTCGTCGAGGCCCACGCGATGAAGGATGCCCGTGCCGTGGTGCTCGAGCCGGTTCCCGAGCCGATCGCCGGCGCGGTCGACGCGGCCGTGCACATGAACGCCGACACGTTCGTGCGCCTCGTGGGCGGACGCGGAGAGCTCGACGTTCTCGCGCCGTTGGTTCGCGTCGAGGGCGACGAAGGCCTCGGCCGCCGGGTACTCGAGCACATGAAAGTGCTGATGTAGCGCGGCGCGTGCACCGCCGCCGACGCCCGCCCCCCGTACGCCCGCCCCTGGTACTGCACCCATGACGCATACGACATAGGTGCAGCACCGTGTTTCGCGCTCTGGGGCGGCCCGGAACGGGCCCGGAACCTCAGGTCCCGGTGACCGGGCCGCAACGGTGCCCACTACCGTGCTTCCGATGCCGCTTCGCACGCGATCTCGCCGCTCGTCCGGCGCCGAAGCCGGCGCGGTCGCCATCGACGTGCGGGGCCTCGGCCGTCAGTACCGGGCCGACGACGGTCCGCTCGTCGTCCTCGACCGGCTCGACTGGTCGGTCGCGGCAGGTGAGTTCGTGGCCGTCACCGGCCGCTCGGGTGCCGGCAAGACCACACTGCTCTCGATCCTGGGCGGTCTCGAGCGCCCCCAGGTTGGCGAAGTGCGCGTGGGCGGGGTCGACATCTCGACCTTCGGCTCCAACGCGCTCGCCGGCTATCGGCGCTCGACGGTCGGCTTCGTGTTCCAGGACTTCGGCCTCATCAGCGCGCTCACCGCGCTCGAGAACGTCGAGCTCGCGTTGGCGTTCGCATCGGTGCGCGGTGCACGGCGCAGCCGCCGGGCTCGCGAGCTGCTCGACGCGGTGGGCCTCGCCGACCGGGCGCGGCACCGGCCCGCGGCGTTGAGCGGCGGCGAGAGCCAACGGGTCGCGATCGCGAGGGCGCTCGCGAACCGTCCGCGGCTCGTGCTCGCCGACGAGCCGACCGGGAACCTCGACGACACCTCCGCGACGTTGGTGCTCGACCTGCTTGCGTCGCTGCCGGCGGAGCACGAGTGCACGCTCATCGTCGTGACCCACAATCATCTCGTCGCGTCACGCGCCGACCGCGTCGTCCGCATCGATTCCGGCCGCCTGGTGGACGCGTGAGCCCCCAGGCGCAGACCGGAGGCGGGGGCATGCCGGAGGTCGCAGCCGCATGAATGGCCAGGCGCAGACCGGAGGCGGGGGCATGCCGGAGGTCGCAGCCGCATGAGTTACAGAGATGCGATCGCGATCGCGGCGCGCAGCGTGACGCGCCGGATGGGACGCGCGGTGTTGACCGTGTTGGCGGTCGCGCTCGCCGCGGCGCTGCTCTCGTCACTCCTCATCGCGGGCACCGCGGCCCGGAGCCGTGTGCTCGACGAGGTGAGCAAGGGCGGGCCGCTCACCGGTATCCGCGTCGATGCCGCGTCGCCCGACATCGGCTCGCTCGACAGCGACAACCCCACGCTCGGCGCGCCGCGTTCGCTCGACACCGTGGCGACCAAACGCATCGCCGCGCTCCCCGGCGTGCGCGATGTCGTTGCGGTGGTCGCCAATCCGATCGAGGTGGTCCCTCCCGCGTCGTTCGCGACGATCAAGCCCACCCCGACGACCGGGGGCGTCACGCCGACGCCGACGACGACACGCAACGACAGGATCACTCCCCGGAACGGTGCGACCGCACCGTTCCGCGACACCCTGGTCGGCGTCGACCTCGCGCGGATCGGCGATGTGCCGGTGAACACGGAGGCGGGGCGACTCCCCGACGCGACGTCGACGACCGAGGTCGCGGTCACCGACGGCTTCCTCCAGCGGTTCGGGCTCACCAAGGCCGACGCCAAACACGTCATCGGCAGTGAGGTGGAGATCGGGGCGCCGCGGCTGTTCGAGGCGCCGACGGGGATCGTGACCCGCGGCCGTTGGACGCGGATGACGATCGTCGGTGTCGTCGCGCAAGAGGTGGGCGACGGTGAGTTCCTCGCTCCGATCGGGGTGGCGAAGGCGGCGCGGAAGTGGGCCGCGTCCGGCGTGTCGCCCGAAGCGTTCGGCGTCGACGCGTCGCCGTACTCGGCACTGTTCGTCGTTGCCGACTCGCTCTCGTTGGTGGCGCGGGTCCGCGCCGAGATCACGAAGGTCGGGTTCTCGACGAGCGCGCCCGAGACGCTCATCGATTCCGTGCAGCGTTATGTGCATGTCGTCGAGATCGTGCTCGGTGGCATCGGTCTGATCGGCCTCGTGATCGCGGCCCTCGGCATCACCAACGCGATGCTCGCCGCCGTGCGCGAGCGCCGCCGCGAGATCGGCGTGCTGAAGGCGATCGGCGCGCGCGACCGCGACGTGCGGCGTATCTTCCTGTTGGAAGCCGCGACCCTCGGCTTCGTCGGCGGGCTGATCGGCACGACCGCGGGCTGGCTGACCGCGCGCGGGTTGGCCGGTGTGGTGAACAAGTACCTGGAGCGGCAGGGCCTCGCGGGCGTGGTGCTCGGAGTCCCCACGATGGTGCTCGTGGGCGGAGTCGTCGGATCGACCCTGCTCGCGCTGGTCGCCGGCACGCTGCCTGCGCAACGCGCGGCGCGGCTTCCGGCCCGCCAGGCGATGGGTGATCGATGACCAGGCGATCGATGACCGGTCCGCGGTTCCCCGGCCTGCTTGCCCTCTTCGTGTGTGCGACCGCGCTCGCCGCGTGCTCACACGGTTCCGCGCGCGGCGCCGCATCGCCGACCACCGCGACCGCCCCGCGCCCCGCGGTGCTCGTCACCATCGGCTCCGACGCGACGTTCGGGAACCCCGACTACGCGTTGACCGATTCGTGGCCGCAGAGGGTGTACCACACGTCGTTTCCCCAGTCGGCGGTGCTCGTGAACGCGGCCGGCCAAGCGGCGACGGTCAACGCCGCGATCTTTGTGCAGGTTCCGCTCGCGATCGAGCAGCACGCCACGGTGGTCGGCGTGTGGCTCGGAGATATCGATCTCGCGACCGGCATCCCTGCCGCGGCGTTCGAGGCCGGGCTGAACGATCTCGTCAAGAAGTTGCGCGACTCCGGCGCGCGGGTGCTGCTCGGCAACCTGTCGACCGCGCTGCCCGGCGCGGCCGACTACGACAACGCGATCGCGAACGTGGCGCGCGCTCGGGGCGCGACGCTCGTCGACCTCGGTGCAGCACTGGCGGAGACCCCCGACATCGGTCCGAGCTCGTCGGTGACCCCGGCGATCAGCACCCGCATCGCCGCCGCGTTCTCGGCCGCACTCACAGGCTCGTGAAACCACCGGTCGGCGAGCCGGTAGCTTGAGCGCGGCACTCAGGAGGATCGTTCATGGCGCTCGTCACCAACCTCATCGCCGGGTCCGACGCCCGGCGCGTCCTGCTTCTCGCGCACGGCTACGGCGCCGACGAGCGTGATCTCGGCGGACTGCTCGGCTACCTCGACCCCGAGGGCATCTTCGCGACGGTGATGCCGAGAGGCCCGCACGCGGCGCCCGGCGCGCCCGGCTTCTCCTGGTACGACATGAGCGCGCCGCCGACACCGGAGTCGTTCGCCGAGGCGCTCGCGCAGCTCGACGAGACCCTCGACGCCACGTGCGCGGCGCAGGGCTTCCCCCGCTCCGAGGCGATCGTCGGTGGGTTCTCGCAGGGTGCCGGGCTCGCGCTCGCGCTCGCATTGCGGACGAGTGATCTGCCGCATCCCGCCGGCGTCCTCGCGATGAGCCCGTTCCTTCCCGGGCTCGACGGCCTCGATGTCGACGACACGGCGGTCGGATCGATCCCGATTCTCGTGCAGCACGGCACGCACGACCAGATGATCCCGGTGAAGCAGTCGCGCACGCTCGCCCGCGCGCTGCGGGCCGCGGGAGTCCCGACGGTGTTCCGCGAGTATGCGATGGAGCACCAGGTCGCGCTCGAGGGTCTGCAGGACGCGCACGCGTGGCTCGCGAGCGTTGTCGCCGGCGAGCTTCCCGACGAGCCGGTGCCCGACGATCCGGTCGAGCTGGTGCCGTCGGTGACCACCGCGACGTTCCAGCGTGAGGTGCTCGAGGCCGAGCAACCGGTGATCGTCGACTTCTGGGCGCCGTGGTGCGGGCCGTGCCGCCAGGTCTCGCCGATCGTCGAGCAGATCGCCGCGATGCGCGACGGCGCGTACAAAGTCGTGAAGGTGAACATCGACGACGAGCCCACGCTCGCGCAGCAGTACGACGTGCAGAGCATCCCGTTGATCGGGTTGTTCCGAAACGGCCGGCTCGAGCGGTCGTCGCTCGGGCTCAAGCCCCGTCAGCAGCTCGAAGCCGAGCTCGGCATGCTCGTGATCCCCTAAGTATCAGACGATCCGGATCTCGCCGGCGGGCGCGTCGGTCGTGTGTCCGACGACCGCCGCGGCCAGCGTGTTGCGGGCGCGCAACGCGCCCACGAGCGCGTCGGCGCGATCGGTGGCGACTGCCAGCAGCAGCCCTCCCGACGTCTGCGCGTCGGCGAGCAGCATCTGCTCGTCGCTCGGCAGCGCGCCCCAGTCGACCGAGTCGGACACGAACGCGTGGTTGCGTTGCGTTCCACCGGCGACCATGCCGCGCGACAACAGGTCGCGCACGCCGTCGATTACGGGAACCGCGGCCGCGTCGATGTCGGCGCCGAGACCCGAAGCCCGCACGAGCTCGAGGGTGTGACCGAGCAACCCGAAGCCGGTGATGTCGGTTGCCGCGTGCGCGCCGACCTCGAGCGCGGCGTCGCGCGCACTCGCGTTGAGCGTGGTCATCACCTCGACGGCGTCGGCGACGTTGCGCGCGCTCGCTTCGTCGCGCTTCAACGCGGTCGCGATCACACCCAACCCGATCGGTTTCGTCAGCACGAGCGCGTCACCGGCGCGTGCCGCGCGGTTGGTGAGCACGGCGTCGGGATGAACCGTGCCGACGACCGCAAGCCCGTACTTCGGCTCCGCGTCGTCGATCGAGTGGCCGCCCGCGATGATGCATCCGGCTGCGCTCGTGGCGGCGGCTCCGCCGTCGAGCACGCGTGCGAGCAGTGCGAAATCGAGCCCTTCGCGCGGCCACCCGACGAGGTTGAGCGCCAAGATCGGTGTGCCGCCCATCGCGTAGACGTCGGAGAGCGCGTTGGTCGCCGCGATCCGGCCCCAGTCGTAGGGGTCGTCGACGATCGGCGTGAAGAAGTCGGTGGTCACGACGACCGCGAGGTCGTCGCGGAGGCGGTAGACCGCCGCGTCGTCGGCCGTGTCGAAGCCGACGAGAAGATCAGCGTCCGTCGCCGGTGCGGCGCGGACCATGCCGAGCACCGTGCGCAGATCCGACGGCGACAGCTTGCACCCGCAGCCCCCGCCGTGCGAGAACTCGGTGAGGCGGACGGAACCGGTCAGGGACGGGAGGCGCCGACGTAGTCGGGACGGTAGATGCTCGAGTACCGAACGAACGCACCGGTATGCGGTGCCTCAATCATCGTGCCGTTGCCGACGAACATGCCGACGTGGTGGATCGGGCTCCCGTAGAACACGAGGTCGCCCGGTGCCAACTGGCTCATCGGCACGTGGGGGAACTCGGTGTACTGAGTGGCTGCGAAATGCGCCATCGAGACGCCGGCCACGCCCCAGGCGTAGCTCGTGAGCCCGGAGCAGTCGAACGCTCCCGGGCCCGACGCTGCGAACTGGTACGGCTTGTTGAGCTGAGCCTCGGCGGCGTGCACGGCAACCGCAGCCGCTCCGCTCGGCGGAGGGAGGTTCGCGGGTGCCTTCTGGTTCCCGAAGCCTGAACCGCTGCTCCCGCTCGAGTTGCGGGCCGCGGCCTGACGGCGGGCGATCTCCCGCTTCGCCGCGGCCTCGGCTGCCCGTGCCCGAGCTTCCTCGGCCTGCTTCACGAGGGTCTTGATCTCACCGTTGACGCTCGCCAACAGCTGACGCGATCGCGTGTTCGCTTGTGCGATCTGGTCGCGCGTGTCGGCGAGGCGATTGCCTTCCGACGTTGCGCGGCCGCGCGCGTTCTTGAGGTCCTTCTGGCGCGCGGTGTACTGCGCGGTCGCAGAACGGAGATTCGAGAGCAACGTGTTATCGCGCGCGGTGGCGGCTGCGGTGTAGCTCGAGCTCGTTGCGACCTCTTGCGCGTTCTTCGCGTCGAGTGCGGGGAAGAGCGCTCCCGAGCCGGCGTTCATGTAGAGCGCGGCGGCGCGTGCGCGCACTTGGTTGCGCAACCCGAGTGTGTGGCGCTGCGCGACCGTGAGTCGCTGCTGCGCGCCTGCGATGCTCTTGTTGAGTGCCGCGATCCTCAACACCGTGCCGTTGTACTGCTCGTCGAGGATCGAGATCTCATTGTCGTTCGCGTCGATCTGCGCGGCGAGACGCTTCGCTTCGGCGCGCTTCTGATCGAGCGTGCTCGCGAAGGCGTTCGACGCGCCGAGGAACGGCGTTGCGATCGTGGCGACGAGCGCGACCGCGGTCAGGAGGCTCAACCGACCGAGGGTCCGAGGACGCCGTCGGTAGGGGATGTTGTTGCCGGAAGCTGGAACGGTTCGCAACATCTGCCTCAATAATAGACATGGGCCACAGCAGCTACGCAATTCGTAGCGCCTCGGCCCTCGAACGAACCTAGCAGTTGTCGGACGCGAGAGGCGAGAACTGAACCGCGATTCACGAGATTCGCCTCTGACCAGCGGTGTAGCGCTCTCATGAATGCGCGTTCATGAGCTTCGCGTTGCTCACGTCACGCGCTGAGCGCCCATCCCGGTGTCGATCGCGGATTTCCCGGCGCGGCGATCACGGGGCTCGTCCAGTGTTCTTTCTTCGCGATCTCATCCGCGACGCGTTGCCACTCGGTTGCACTCCAACCTTGCGCAGCCGCGACGAGCGATGTGTCTTGACGCAGATGCACGAACGCGGGAAGTCGTTCGAGACCGAGCGCGGTTGCGAAGCGACTGTCGGGATCGCAGAAGGTGAGCCAACGCGTCGCCGCGTCACCGATGATGCGACGCGTGATCGCGACGTTCGCCGCGACACACACGGTCGTGCGCACGTCGGAGTCGCCGAGTGTTGCGTAGATGCGGTCGATGACCGGCACCCATGCCGCGGCTTCCGGACGCGCCGGCAACAAGATGACGGCAAGGTTGAACACCGTCGCCCAGTCGTCGAGCGTTCGGGTCACGCCGGTGATGCTCGTGAGCTCGAGCGAGGGATCAGGGTTCTGCGCCACGGCGTGACAAGTTATCGGGGGTTCGGCGTAACCTGGAACTTATGGGCCATATGATCGACTTTCCCAGCAACGGCGGCAACGGGCAGGGGTATCTGGCGGTGCCCGGATCGGGCTCCGGGCCGGGGGTCGTGATCATCCAGGAGTGGTGGGGCATCAACGATCAGCTGCGCGAGGTGTGCGACGCGTGGGCGGCCGACGGCTTCGTCACGCTGGCTCCCGACCTGTATCGCGGCGTCGTCACCACCGAGCCCGACGAGGCCGGCAAGCTCATGATGTCGTTGAACATCGAGCAGGCCGCCAAAGACATGGTCGGCGCGGTCGACGCGTTGGCGGCGCACGACGCGGTCGCGAGCAACGGCGTCGGAGTGATCGGCTTCTGCATGGGTGGCGCGCTCGCGCTGTGGCTCGCGACGTTGCGACCCGAGCGCGTGCGCGCGGTCGCGCCGTTCTACGGCGTGATCGGTTGGCCCGCGACGAAGCCCGACTGGACGCGCCTCGCGGGTCCTGTGCAAGGTCACTACGCGGAGACCGACGACTTCGCGGGGCCGGCGGCCGTCGCCGCGCTGTCCGACGAGTTGCGCGCGCTCGGCAAGCAGGTCGAGATCTTCACGTACCCGGGAACGGAACACGCGTTCACGAATCATCACCGTCCCGAGGTGTACAACGCCGACGCGACGAAACTTGCGTTCGATCGCGCGCAGGCGTTCCTGCGCGCGTCGCTCGCATAGATCAATACGGTCTACGCGAGCCCGATCGCCTTCAGCATGGCGGGCGGCATCCCGTCGTCACCCTGCGCGAGCATCGCCGCGCGCTGCACGTTGATCGCGTCGCGGTCCCGCTCCAGCCATTGGTCCCACGGCCCCGGCGGAATGGCGTGTTCGTCACCATCCGCGGCCACGCACGCGCGCAGGTAGCCCTGGAGATCGCGCACGTCGGCCTCGCCGCCGACCGGGCCGTGCCCGGGCACGATCGTCGATGCGAGGCCCACCACCGCGTCGAGCACGTCGGCCCACGTTGCCGGGTCACCTTGGAACGCGAGCGGCGTGACACCGAAGAAGCAGAGGTCGCCGGCGAAGAGCACGTCGGCGTCTTCGACGAGCACCATGAGGTCGCCCGACGTGTGCCCGTTCGCGGGAACGACCTCGACGCGCGGCGTGAGCATCGCGGCATCGGTGACGATGTGCGTGACCTGCCGGCTGCCGAGCTCGTCGAGGTCGTCGAACTCCTCGGCGAACGCGGGCATGAACGACTTGTACGCGTCGATCGGCATCGTGCCGTCGAGCAGCTCGCTGGTCTGCAGTGAGCCGAGCACCTTGGCCATCGGGAAGGCCCGGCTGCCGCCGACGTGGTCGATGTGCGCGTGCGTGAGCACCAGCCGTCCGACGGGGCGTTCGAGCGCGTGCACCGCGGCCGCGAACGGCTCCCACTGCGAACGCACCATGAGGCTGTCGATCACGGTGATGCCGTCGTCGTCGACGACGACACCGGCGTTGCTCACCCCCGACTCGCCGCCCGGCTGCAGCCAGACGTACACACCGTCGGCGATCGGATGGAGCGTGAGGGGAGGGATCGGCTCGGCCACGTCGCCACGATACCCAGCGCCTTGGCGACGCCTCGAGCGGCGAGCGAAGCGAGCGAGCGACCCGGCTCGTTCACGTCCCGCGTCATGGAGGGCGAGCTTGCGAGTCCGACCAGAAGTCACAGTTGGAGCGGGGACCCGCGTGCTCCTACGCTTCGACCCATGTCAGAGCGCAGCCGCAACCTGCCCCGCCGGTCGTGTCACGCGACACCCGGCTCCAACGAGAAGATGCTGGGAAAGGCGCCCGGTCTCGGTGCCGACCAGGTCTTCCTCGACCTCGAGGACAGCGTGGCCCCGCTCGAGAAGGAAGCGGCGCGCGGAAAGGTGGTGCGCGCGATCAACGAGCAGGACTGGGGCGACACCGTCTTGTGCGTGCGCGTGAATGCATGGGACACGGAGTGGACGTACCGCGACGTCGTCACCGTGTGCGAGCAGAGCTCCGAACGGCTCGACGAGATCATGCTTCCGAAGGTCGAGAGCGCGGCCGACGTGCAGGCCCTCGACAAGCTGCTCACGCAGATCGAGCGCGT
Organism: Acidimicrobiia bacterium; assembly: GCA_038240075.1. Classification (GTDB taxonomy): domain Bacteria; phylum Actinomycetota; class Acidimicrobiia; order IMCC26256; family PALSA-610; genus DATBAK01. The sequence goes on along the minus strand of JBBSEC010000042.1, from coordinate 13,092 downwards.
CACGGGTCGACAGAGCCGCATCGGCATCGAGGCGCAGATCGAGACCGCGCGCGGGTTGATCAACGTCGAGGAGATCTGCGCGGCGAGTGACCGGCTCGAGACGATCATCTTCGGTCCCGCCGACTTCGCGGCCTCCACGGAGATGCCGGTTCTCACCGGTGGCGTGCAGATTCCCGAATACCCGGGCGATCACTTCCACTACGTGTTCTCGAAGATCCTCATGGCCGGCCGCGCCAACGGTCTGCAGGTGATCGACGGACCGTTCCTCAAGATCCGCGACCTCGACGGCCTGCGCGACTACTCGATGCGCACGCGCATCCTCGGTTACGACGGCAAGTGGTCGCTGCACCCCGACCAGGTCGGTGTCATCAACGACGTCTACACGCCGACGCAGGAGCAGTTCGACCACGCGTTCGATCTCCTCGACGCCTACGAGAAGGCGACGACCGAGGGTGACCGACGCGGCGCGGTGATGTTCGGCGACGAGATGATCGACGAGGCGAGCCGCAAGATGGCCACGAAGTTCGTGACCCGCGGTGAGCGCGCCGGCATGGCGCGCAGCGCGGGCTGAGCCTGAGTCTTCGACTGCGTTCGCCGCGCTAGCTCCGCGCGGCGAGCGCCTGCTCGGCGAGACGCCGTGCGATGACGCGCAGGCACAACGTCTCGTCAGCGCCCTCGAAGATCGACAGCACGCGCGCGTCGACGAAGTAGCGCGACACAGGGAACTCCTCGGCGTAGCCCATTCCGCCGTGCAGTTGCATCGCTTCGCGCGTGACCCACTCGGCCGCGCGGCACACGTACGCCTTCACCATCGAGGCTTCGAGCGTTCCCTCGCCGTCGGCCATCATCGTCGCGACGGCGTAGGAGAACTGCCGGCCACCCTGGATGAGCGCGGCCATGCGTGCGAGCTTCACCTTGCTCAGCTCGTAGTCGAAGACCGAGCGTCCGAACACCTTGCGTTCGCGCGCGTAGTCCATTCCCGCTTCGAACGCGGCCTGCATGAGGCCCACCGCTCGCGCCGCGGTCTGCAGACGACCGTTCTCGAATCCCGCCATCTGCAGGTAGAAGCCTCGGCCCTTGCCGGCATCGAGGCCGATGAGATTCTCCGCGGGAACGAACCAGTCGGAGAACGACACCTCGAACGAGTGCATCCCCCGGTAGCCGATGGTGTCGATCGCGCGTCCTTCGAGCTTGCCGCCGTGGTCCTGCGCGAACTCGAAACTGTGACCTTCGGTCGGCTCTTTCTCCACGATGAAGATCGAGAGCCCGCGATGCCCGGCGCTGCGGTCTGGATCGGTGCGGGCGAGGAGCAGGATCACGTCGGCGCGGCCCGCGAACGTCGCCCACGTCTTCACACCGTTGATCCGGTAGCCGCCCTCAGTGGGGGTCGCGCTCACCGATACGCCCGCGACGTCGGAACCGAAGTCGGGCTCGGTCACCATGATCCCGGCCATGATCTCGCCGGTTGCGATACGAGGCAGCCACCGTTGCTTCTGCTCCTCGGTTCCGCCGGTGACGAGCGCACGGGTGAGAATCTCGGGCCGCGTGATCAGTGATCCGCCGATGCCGAGCGATCCGCGCGACAGCTCTTCGGTCGACACCACCATGCCGAGGTAGTCGCTCGCACCGCCCGACGCGAAGCCGCCGTACTCCTCGGGCACCGACAGGCCGAAGGCGCCGAGCTCGGCGAGCCCCGAGATGAGGTCTTCGGGCACGTCGGCGTTGGTGCGGTGCACGTGCTCGGCGACGGGGCGGATGCGGTCGTCGGCGAAGCGCCGAAAGGTCTCGGCCACCAGCTCGAAATCGTCCGAGAGGTGGCTCGGGCCGGTCCCGTGCGTCGCAACCTGATCGCCCAGACCGGCGAGGAAGGCCGGCGAGCGGTGCTCCTCGACGAACGGCATCGCGGCGTCGAGGGCGCCGAGGCCGCTGCCCCAGGTGGAAGCGCGTCCGACGAGCCGCGCCGCGAGCTCGCTGACGGCGTCGGCGATGTACGCGCGCGCGAGCAACGACTCGATCTCGCCGTGCTGTGCGTAGTCGAGCATCACGCGGCTGCCCTCGACCGCGGCGGCCGAGTGGGCGAGGTCGTACGCGAGCACCTGATGCTCGTCGAGGCGAGCGACGGAGATGCGGTCGCCTTCGGTCGCGACGTCGGCGAGCTGCTCGCTCGCGGTTGTGACGACCACGCCCGCGGCATCGACCGCGGCGCGCGCTTGGGAGAGTGAATCGGCCATCCCGGCAGGCTAGGCGCGGGTCCGCCCGCGACTCCCGTTCGGAAGCGTGCGTCTACGTCGAGGGCGGAGACGTCGGCGGCGGCTTCGACGACGTGGGTGTCGACTTCACCGTGGTCGGTGTCGTCTTGGGTGCCGTCGTCACCGGCGCAGCCGTGGTCGGCGCGGTCGTCGACGATCCCGAGCTCGAGTTGTTCGATCCGCTCGATCCGCTCGATCCGCCATGACTGCCGTTGCCGAGCTGGACGCCACCGATGGTGCCGCTCCGCGGCTCGATCGTGTAGTCGATCGGCGTCGTCGGCACGGCCTGGCCGCTCAGGTTCCAACGCGAGTCGAGCAACTTGTACACGTGCTGCGCGAGGAAGAGTCCGCCTGAGGGAGTGAGATGCACGCCGTCGCTGGTGCGCATCGCCACCGTGTTGCCTTGGGCGTCGGGGAACGAGCGCGCGTACGCGGCGTTCACCGAGAACAGTGAGTAAGCGTCGATGTACACGACCGTCGGACGCTTCGCGGCCTCTTCACGCATGACGCGGTCGACGTCTTCGACGCCGTGATTGTACTGCGAGCCGAGGATCGGAGATCCGATCCAGAACACGGTGCGTTGCGCGGCGCCACCGATGAGCAGGTCCATCATCTCGTCGACTTGGCCGCGGTACTTCGCCTCCCATGTCGGGTCACCGTTGGAGTCGACCGCGCTGCCGACGATCGGCGCGTCGTTCGCGCCCACCATGAAGATCACGGCCTCGGGTTGGTACTGCAACTGCTCCCGCTTGAACTCGTTGGGCCAGTTGCGAACGTTGTCGCTCGCAATACCGCTCGAGATCTTGTAGTCGATGTGCGTCCGCACGATGCCGAGCTTCGCCACCATCGGTCCGAGCTGGTAGCCGAGGTCGCCCGCAAGCGAGTCGCCGCCGACCCACAGCCGCAGCGGCGCCGCGTGACTCAGCGGGCGCGGCGGCTTCTTCTGCTTGAGGTGCGCGACCACCGGGCCGGCGTCCGACGGCGCGGTTGCCGCGGTGAGCGCCTTGGCGCGCGTCAACGTCGGGCCGCTTGCGCCGATGCGCAACGTGTCGGTGGAAACGAGCGCAACCAGCGCCACGATCGCCAAGGTCAAGACGGTGCCGACCGCGTTCATCCGCCGCCGGCGACCGGCGCGCCGCGCGAGCTCACGCGTGCGTCGATCGGTTGTGGGTTGCGGTTGGTCGTCCATATGTGTCCGGGAAAGCGGCGCGTCCGGGAGAGCGGTCCGTGGCTGGAGAGAAGCCTCCGAGAGTAGCCGCAGCCTGTCTCGCGTGATCCGCGGCGGAGTAGCGGTCGGGAAGGCCGTCATGCATCATGCGGGAAGCATTCAGCAACGGGAGGCAACGGTGAACACCGATCCGGAGATTCGCGACGCGCTCATCGACACGGTGCGACGCTTCATCGCGCGCGAAGTGATTCCGGTCGCGTCGGAGTTCGAGCACGCCGATCGTTACCCCGAAGCGATCGTGGAGGCGATGAAAGAGCTCGGCCTGTTCGGGGTCACGATCCCCGAGCAGTACGGCGGTCTCGGTCTCGACCTCCTCACCTACATCGGCGTCGTCGAAGAGCTCTCGTACGGCTGGATGTCGCTGTCGGGCGTCGTGAACACGCACACGATCGCAGCGAGCATCATCGTGGCGAACGGCAGCGAGGCGCAGAAGCAACGGTGGCTCCCGCGCCTCGCGACGGGTGAGCTGCGCGGGTGCCTCTCATTGTCGGAAGCCGACGCCGGGAGCGACACCCGCAACCTGTCGTGCCGCGCAGTGCGCGACGGCGACGAGTACGTCATCACCGGAACCAAGATGTGGGTCACCAACGGCGAGCGCGCCGGCATCGTCGCGCTCGCGGCGCGCACCGACGAAGGCATCTCGTGCTTCATCGTCGAGAAGGAGCCCGGACCCGCGAGCGGTGGGATCCGCGTGAGCCGCGACATCGGCAAGCTCGGGTACCGGGGCATCGAGACGGTCGAGATGGTCTACGACGGCCACCGCGTCCCGGCCGACGCCCTGCTCGGCGACCCGGGCCGCGGCCTCGGTTACATCCTCGGCGCGCTCGAGGTCGGCCGGATCAACATCGCGGCGCGGGCCGTGGGGCTGGCCCGGGCCGCCTTCGACGCGTCGCTGCAGTACGCGCAGGAACGGGTGACGATGGGCAAGCCGATCGCGCAGCACCAGGCCATTCAGTTCAAGCTCGCCGACATGGCGACGAAGCTCGAGGCCGCACGCCTCCTGACCCGGGGCGCGGCGGAGCGCCGCCAGGCCGGCGAGCGGGCCGACGTGGAGGCCGGGATGGCGAAGCTGTTCGCGAGCGAGACCGCGTTCGAGATCGCGACCGAGGCGATGCGCATCCACGGCGCGGTCGGGTACACGACCGAGCTGCCGATCGAGCGGTACTACCGCGACGCGCCGTTGATGCTCATCGGCGAGGGCACCAACGAGATCCAGCGCATGGTGATCGCCCGCGGGCTCCTCGCACGGGCAGAATCCTCGCCATGACCACGTACGAGCGCCCCTTCGGCCGCTATCTCGAGGACTTCGAGATCGGCGACGTCTACAAGCACTGGCCGGGCAAGACGATCACCGAGGCCGACGACCATCTCTTCTGCATGATCACGATGAACCACCATCCGCTGCACACCGACGCCTGGTACGCGGAGACGCAGACCCAGTTCGGGCGCAACGTCGTCGTCGGCAACCTCGTGTACTCGCTCGTGCTCGGGATGAGCGTCCCCGACGTCAGCGGCGCGTGCATCGCGAACCTCGAAGTCGAGACGCTGCAGCACAAGAAGCCGACGTTCCACGGCGACACGATCTACGCGGAGACGCGCGTGCTCGAGAAGGCGGAGTCGAAGAGCAAGAACGACCGCGGCATCGTCGGAGTCGAGACCTTCGGCTTCAACCAACGCGGCGAAGAGGTCTGCTACTTCAAGCGGAAGCTGATGGTCTACAAGCGCGAGTTCGCGCCGCCCCGGCAGCGTCCGTACTCGTCGCCCGAGTAAGGGTTTGAACGACGCCGCAGACTGCCTGTTCTGCCGGATCATCGCGGGCGAGGTGCCTGCGCACGTGGTGCTCGACTCTCCGGACGCGTTCGCGTTCCTCGACCACCGGCCGGTGTTCAAGGGCCACACGCTCGTCGTGCCCCGCACCCATATCGTCACGCTCACCGATCTGCCGGCGCCGTCGATCGGGCCGTACTTCACGCAGGTGCAGCGGGTCGCGGGCGCGGTCGTCGCCGGCCTCGGGGTCGACGGCACCTTCGTGGCGATGAACAACGTGGTGAGCCAGGCCGTCGCCCACCTGCACGTCCACGTGGTCCCGCGGGTCCGCAAGGACGGGCTGCGCGGCTTCTTCTGGCCCCGCGTGAAGTACGACGACGACGCCGAGGCCGCCTCCTACGCCGCCCGCATCGCCGCCGCGTTGCCTCCCAGCTGACCCCCCGCCGTCCTTGGTACTGCATCGATGACGCATACGACATGGGTGCAGTACCAAGGACCGGTTCCCCGTGAGGTCGGCGCGTTTCGGGCGCGCCCCGGTTTGACGAGGCGAATGAAGTAATGATGTAATCATTACATGACGAACGAGCAGACAGTGCAGGGATGGTTCGCCGGCCGGTTGCCGGACGGGTGGTTCACCGAGGCTCCCGAGGTGACGGTCGACCGGGACGAGATCCTCGTGATCGGCGCGCTGGCCGAGCCCGACTACCCCGACAGCGACGAGGGATCGAAGCTCGAGGCCCAGCTGGCCCGCATCACCCGCTTCCGTGAAGAGACCCGGGAGCAGCGCATGCGGATCGCCGACGAGGCCGAGGCCCGCACCGGCCGCAAGGTCGCGTGGGGCGCGTCGTGCGGCGGGGAACGCCGGGTGTTCACGTCGCTCTCGGTCCCGGTGATGACCCGGTTGCGGATGAGCGAGCGCCACGTGCTCGACACCCTGGTTGCCGGCGGCGTCGCCCGCAGCCGCAGTGAGGCGCTCGCGTGGTGCGTGCGCCTCGTCGGTGACCACCAGGGCGACTGGATCCAGCAGCTCCGCGACGCCCTCGTCGCCGTCGAAGCCGCCCGCGCCGGAGGCCCCACCCCCTCCGAGTAGCAGGGCACGAACTGATCGATCTAGGTGACGCGGAACGTCACCCAGATCGATCAGTTGCGTTTTCGGGGGAAAGAAGGGCAGGTCAGACGCCTGCACCGGGATCGGCACGCGCGGCGTGCCTTGCGCACGAATCGTTTGTCCGCTAATCATTAGCGCCCATGGAACATGACGACCGGTTCGGTCGCACCCTCGCGCTGGCGCACAAGGCCATGCACGAGTGCATCGACGAGCGCATGGCGGAGCACGGCGCCAGCCTCGCGACCTGGCTCGTCCTGCACCACGCGGTCGAAGAGCCCGACCTCAGCCAGTCGCATCTCGCGTCCCGGCTGGTGATCGAGGCCCCGACCCTCGTCCGCCATCTCGACAAGCTCGAAGCCGACGGGCTGTTGCAGCGCACGCGCGACGCCCGCGATCGCCGCGTCGTGCGCGTGCGCGTCACCGACGCCGGTCGCGAGGTCGAAGCCCGCCTCCGTGCCATCGCCGACGAGATGAACGCCGAGGTGCGGGCGGCCGTGGGAGAAGACCACGAGATCGTCCAGCGGGCGCTCGAGCGCATTCGCGAGTTCGCCGTCGCATCTCTCGCCGAGAGGAAGAACCATGTCACCGCGAGCTGAGCCCTCCGGAGTGTCCGCCGTCGTCACCGTGGCGCGCGACGCAGACGAGGTGATCCGTACCGACCAGCTCACGAAGATCTACCCGGGCAACATCCTTGCCGTCGACCACCTCGACCTGTCGGTGAAGCGCGGTGAGATCTTCGGGCTTCTCGGGCCGAACGGCGCGGGCAAGACCACGACCGCGGGGATGCTCACGACGCGCGTGATCCCGACGAGCGGCGGCGCGTACGTCGCCGGCATCGACGTCGTCGCGCACCCGGCGGTCGCCAAGCAGGTGATCGGCGTCGTGCCACAGACCAACACCCTCGACCGCGCGCTCGACGTGTTCGAGAACCTCTACTTCCACGGCCGGCTGTTCGGGATGAGTGCCAAGACCGCGCGTGCCGCGGCAAGCGACATGCTCGACAAGTTCCGTCTCGCCGACCGCGCGAAGGCGCCGGTGCTCGCGCTCTCCGGCGGCATGGCCCAGCGACTCATGGTGGCCCGGGCGATCCTGCACCGCCCGTCGATCCTCTTCCTCGACGAGCCCACCGCCGGCCTCGACCCGCAGAGCCGCATCGCGCTCTGGGAGATCCTCGGTGAGCTGCACTCCGAGGGCCAGACCATCCTCCTCACCACGCACTACATGGAGGAAGCCGACCAGCTCTGCGACCGTCTCGCGATCATCGACCACGGCAAGCTGCTCGCGCTCGACACGCCGGCGCGGCTCAAGCAGTCGGTCGGTGCCGACACGATCGTCACGGTCACCGCCGACGGCGATCTCGATGCGCTCGCGCGTCTACTGCAGGCCGGCATCGACGGCGTGACCCGCGCCGACCACCAGGACGGCACCGTGCGCCTGCACGTCACGGGTGCTCACGGTGTGCTGCCGAAGGTCGTGAACACGGCCGAAGACGGAGGTTTCACGGTGAGCGATCTCTCGATGGCCGAGCCCACGCTCGAAGCCGTCTTCATCAACCTGACCGGAAAGGACCTCCGCGAATGACGGTCACGAAACCGGACGTCACCGCTGCGGCCGTCGCCGCGCTCCCCGAGGCCGGCGCGCCCCGCTCGGCGCGCGCCGCGTCGTCGGTCGCGTTCCGTGCGTTGATGCTGCGCGATCTCCTGGTGCTGCGCAAGAACCTCAAGGAGTTCATCCCGCGCACGCTGCTCCAGCCGTTCCTGCTCGTCTTCGTGTTCACCTACGTGTTCCCGAAGATCGGCCAGGGCGTCGGTGGCACGGGCAACGCGGCCGCGGAGTTCTCGACGCGGCTCGTGGCCGGCGTCGTCGCGCTCACGATCGTGTTCCAGGGCATCCAGTCGGTTGCGCTCCCGCTGGTGCAGGAGTTCGGCTACACGAAGGAGATCGAAGATCGCGTGCTCGCACCACTCCCGATCTCGCTCGTCGCCATCGGCAAGATCACGGCCGGCATGCTCAACGGGCTGTTCGCCGCCCTGCTCGTGTTCCCGATCGCGGCCGTCGTGCCCGCGACCCCCGTGCACCTGCACATCAACTGGCTCGTGCTGCTCACGATGACGCCGCTCGCGTTGCTCACCGCATCGGCGCTCGGTCTCACGTTCGGCACCCGCTTCGAGCCCCGGCAGGTTCCGATCCTGTTCGGGATCATCGTCCTGCCGCTCACGTTCCTCGGCGCCATCTACTACTCATGGTCGACGCTCGGCCCGGTGAAGGTGTTCGGCGTCTCGTGGCTCAAGTGGTTGGTCCTGGTCAACCCGCTCGTCTACATCAGCGAGGGGTACCGCGCCGCGCTCACCCGGGGTCCGCACATGTCGCTCTGGGGTGTCTACGGAGCGCTGATCCTCTTCGCCGGCGTTCTCACGTGGCAGGGCATCTCGGGCTTCCGCGCGCGTGTGGTCAGCTGACCCTGCCGTGTGACATCCGGTTGAAGATGGGTATTCTGCGGGTATGTCCGGGGGGATGAGAGTCGAGTTTCACGGAGTACGAGGGTCGACGCCCTGCGCCGGCCCGCAGTACGAGCGCTACGGCGGCCACTCGTCGTGCGTGTCGCTCACGGCCGACGGTCAGCCGCCGCTGGTCCTCGATCTGGGCACCGGGCTCACGCCGTACGGCGAGCAGCTCGGAGGCGCGACGCCGTTCGCGGGCTCCGTCCTCCTGACGCACCTGCATTGGGATCACGTCCAGGGCCTGCCGTTCTTCCGGCCGCTGCACAACCCCGAATCGACGCTCGACATCTACGGTCCCCGCCAGGACGCCGGCCCCCTCGGTGAGGTCTTCGCCGACCTGATGCGCCCGCCGTTCTTCCCGATCACGCCCGACCAGCTCGGTGCCACGATCCGTTTCCACGACACCGGCGACGACGACTTCCCGGTCGGGCAGGCGAAGGTCCGTTCCCGCTGGGTCCGCCACGTCGGCCCGACGCTCGGGTACCGCGTCGAGATGAACGGCGGCTCGGTCGCCTACATCTCCGACCACGGTCCGGGTTGCCGCGACGACTCCGACGACTTCGTTCCGCAGGAGATCCTCGAGCTCTGCGACGGGGTCGACGTGCTCATCCACGACGCGCAGCACACGTGCGAGGAGTACGGCCCGAAGCGCAGCTGGGGCCACTGCACCTACGACTACGCCGTGCACGTCGCGCGCGAGTCGGGCGCGAAGACGCTCGCGCTCTACCACCACGACCCGTCGCACGGCGACGACGCCGTCGACGCCATCGCGGCCTTCGCCGCCGACACCTCTGCGCACGTCGGTGGCCCCGAGGTCATCGCGGCCTTCGAGGGTCTGGTGTTGCCGGTCGGCCGGGACGCCGGCGCCCAAGGATGACCGGGAACCGCGGGTGACGGGAACCCGGTCCACCTGGGGACTCGAACCGGATTCGGCCACTCTGCGAACCGTCGGCGGCCACTTCGCCACCGGGGTCACCGTCGTCACCGCGCTCGAGGGCGACACGCCGGTCGGCATGGCGTGCAACTCGTTCACGACGGTCTCGCTCGATCCACCCCTCGTGCTCTTCTGCGCGATGACGAGCTCGACCACGTGGCCGCGCATGGCGAACGCGACGGGGTTCGCGATCAACGTGCTCGGCGAAGAGGACGAAGCCATGTGCCGCACCTTCGCGGCGAAGGACGTCGAGCGCTTCGCCGCGGTGACGCACCACCGGGGCGCGACCGGCGCGCCGATCCTCGCCGACGCGCTCGCGTACTTCGACTGCGTCCCCGAGGCGCAGTACGACGCGGGTGATCACGTCGTCGTCGTGCTCCGGGTCGTCGAGCTCGGGTACGCCTCCGAAGGCAAGCCCCTCCTCTTCTACCGCGGCGGGTACGGACACTTCGAAAGCTGATGCATGGGGCCGCTCGGGCCGGCGATCGCGCTCGGGTGCCGCATCGTGCTGGCGGGAGTGCTGGCGGTCGCCGCCGTCGCGAAGATCGTTGACCGGCACGCGCTGCCGGGGCGACTGCGCGCGATGGGAGTCGCGCGTCCGTGGGACGCGCGCCTCGCGGCCGGGTTGCCCGTCGTCGAGCTCGTGGTCGCGGCCGCGCTCGTCGGCGCCGCGCGCTCCCCGCTACCGGCGGTCGCCGCGGTCGTGCTCCTCGGCGCGTTCACGGTCTTCCTGATCGCGAGCGTCCGGCGGGGCGTGCCGTGCCCGTGTTTCGGGGCGGTCCGTACGGCGGCGGCTGCGTCGGGCGCCGGGGCGATCGTCCGCAACGGCCTGTTGATGGCGCTCGGCGTGATCGCGACCGGTTCGATCGACGGCGCGCGGCCCGGCGGCACGGTGGTGGTGGCCGTGATCGGCGCGGCCGCTGCCGCGCTGGTCGTCACCCGCGTAGCCTGACGGCATGGAGACGGTCGAGCTCACCCACCTCCCTGCCGACGCCGACGGCGAGGCGGTTGCCGCCGCGATGGCCGAGGCGGGTGCCGTGGTGATCGACGAGCTCGCGCCGCCGGCGCTCGTCGCGCGGATCCTCGACGAGCTCGAGCCGTACTTGGCCGCGACCGAGGTCGGTCCCGACGAGTTCAGCGGCATGCGCACGCGTCGAACCGGGTCGCTCATCGCGCGTTCGCCCGCGTCGCGCGACGTGATCGCGCATCCACTCGTGCTCGACGCGGTGGCTCGTGTGCTCGCGCACGCGACGACGTTCCAGCTGCACCTCACACAGATGATCAGCATCGGCCCCGGCGAGCCCGCGCAGCCGGTGCACCGCGACCAGTGGGCGTACGACTTCTTCACGTTTCCGAGTGGATTCGAAGTGCAGGTCAGCACCATGTGGGCGATGACCGACTTCACCCTCGAGAACGGTGCGACGCGCGTGGTGCCGGGAAGTCATCGCGCGGCCGACCGCGAGAAGTACACGGAGGGCGACACCGTCGGCGCCGAGATGCGGGCCGGATCGGTCGTGCTCTACACGGGATCGATGTATCACGGCGGCGGCGCGAACCACTCCGACTCGGTCCGGATCGGGATGAACGTCGACTACAACCTCGGCTGGTTGCGCCAGGAGGAGAACCAGTACCTCGCGGTGCCGCTCGACGTGGCGCGCACGCTTCCCGAGTCGATGCAGCGCCTCATTGGCTACGCCCGCGGCGCGTACGCGCTCGGCTACGTCGGCGACCTGCGCGACCCGATCGAGCTCCTCCGTCCCGAGGCCGCGCGCACCGGCTTCGGCGAGCGGTCGGGGTCGGCTTCGTAACTCCGCCTTCGTAGCTCCCGATTAGCGGCGTTTCCGCCCGGTCATCCGGGCTCGGATCGCGGCCTCGACCGACAGCCCGGTGCCCGCGTGGAGCGCGCAGATGCCGGCTTCGGCCAGCGCGATCAGCCACATCAACAGGTTGAGGTGCACGAGCCAGAGCAGCGTCGCGAAGCTCAGGGCGGTCACCGCGAAGAGCTCGGAGAACCGCACCTCGGACGCCACTTCGGTGTCGGGGGCCGCCTTCAGGCGGTCGGCCAGCGTGAGCTGGAACACACGGGTGAAGACGTTGGCCCGGGCCCCGAAGCCCAGGCCGACGGCCAGCGCGAGCGCGACCGCCGGGATCACCCAGATCTGCTTGAAGACGAAACCGCCGAGGAGCAGGGTCGCGACCGAGGCCATCTCGAAGCGCACCGAGCGCGGGTCGATCCGCTGTTCGGGCCCGGTCGCCTCCATCCGGCCGACCCTACCGGGCGTTCCATCCGAGTTGGGCCTGATGCGGCGCGTGCGGAGATGCGCACGACTTGTTACTCTAAGTGTTAGCACGGACGCTGAGGGGGGCTACACGGTGGATCTGGGCACGCTGGCCGACAACACCGTGGTCTCGGGCGCGGCAGTGGATGTGGTGCGCCAACGGGAGGCGACCCGCATCCGGCGGATCACGCATCTGGCGTGGATCCTCGCCCCGATCACGGTCTACCTCTGGCACCGGATCCTCATCGGGAATCCGGTCACCTTCGGTCTGCCGCACCTCACGCAGACCGAGCAGCAGAACCTCCCGATCTTCATCCTCGTCATCCTGCTGGGCCTGGTCCTCATCGTGCCGCTCCTCGGCGCCGGCCGGTCTCCGCACGTGCGCTTCCAGTCGAGCGAGATCGGCGTCGCGTTCGACGACGTCGTCGGTCTCGGCGTCGTGCGCGACGAGGTCGTGAAGACGCTCAACCTGTTCCTCGCGTACCAGACGTTCCGCGACCGTATGGGTGGCAACCCGCGCAAGGCGATCCTCTTCGAAGGTCCTCCCGGCACCGGCAAGACGTACATGGCGAAGGCCATGGCCCGCGAGGCGGGAGTGCCGTTCCTGTTCGTGTCGTCGAGCGCGTTCCAGTCGATGTACTACGGGCAGACGAACCGCAAGATCCGTTCGTTCTTCCGCGCGCTGCGCAAGGCCGCGCGTGAGGAGGGCGGCGCCATCGGCTTCATCGAGGAGATCGACGCGATCGCCGGCGCGCGCAGCAACATGCGCAGCGCGCCCATGCCGGCGTCCGATCCGGCGTTGCCGCTCGCACGTTCGGTCGAGCGTGCGACGGGTGAAGGCGTCAGCGGTGTCGTGAACGAGCTGTTGATCCAGCTCCAGTCGTTCGAGCACACGACCGCGAGCGGGCGCATGCGAGGCTGGGCGATCGACCGCGCCAACCGGTTCCTGCCGGCGAGCCGCCACTTCCACAAGCAGCGTCCGGTGCAGCCCAACATCCTCGTGATCGGAGCCACCAACCGGGCCTC
>JBBSEC010000041.1:0-36089 GCA_038240075.1 Acidimicrobiia bacterium | reverse complement strand
CTCTGGCACGCGCGCGCTCGGAGCACCACGGTCCGTGTCAAAACTTGGCAGGGGCGGCGGTGCGGCGCCTCAGTCGCGATCGAGGGTCGCGAGGTACCCCCGACCTCGGATCGTGTGGATCTTCACGCCGAGCGGCTCGACCCGCCGCCGCAGGGTCTTGATGCGCGAGTCGACCGACCGCGCGTTCGGGACGCCCTCGGGCCAACCGGCCACGCCCAGCTGTTCGCGCCCCATCAGCTGACCGAGATTCGCGAGGAACTCACGGGCCAACCGGGCCTCGATCGGCGAGAGCGCAACCCACGCGTTCCCCCACCGTAGGAGCCCGTACGCGTCGACGGCCGGCTCGTCTGCCACCACCGTCAGCGGCACCGGCCGCTCGACGAGATCAATTGCACGAACGTTCACGACTACCTCCACGCTCCACCGGCGGACACCGGCGCGTCGGGTCGGCGCCGGGAGATCCCGGCGTGACGTCAATCCGCGAAGGAGGGAACGGGAGGGCCGCGACGAAAGACGAAGACGGCATCGAATCGCGGCCCGCGGCGCGCGCCGCGACGCGCCTGCGTGATGAACAAGAACGCCGCCGCGACCGCGGCAACACCGAGACCCAGGTCGCCACGCGCGACGCGTCGGTGCCCGACCGGACGCGACCAGGAAAGGAGCACGCGCGCAGCACTGCCGCCGGCGACGGAGACGCGGCCGAAGCCGGCCGGAGCCGACACCGCACCGACCGCGTCGGCGCGTACCGAGCCCGTCGTTCGCGGCGCGAAACCGAGCGTGAGCACAACGAACAGCGACGCGATCACGACCACCGCGACACGACGCGCGCCCGGCTGCGCACCCGGAGACGCGCCCGGAGACGCGTGGTCGCGGCGGGGTTGCTCGGACCAGGCCATGGTGCCGCAACCGTAGGCGGGCCGCACCGACGCGTCGACTATCAGAAGTGACGACCGCGTCTCAGGTCGCAGGCACCCGCCGGCGCCACGCGTCCTGGGCTCCGAAGAGGCCGACCCCGATACCGACGGCCGCGCCGCCGAGCCCCCGGAGCCGCTGCTGGCCGCTCATGCGATCGTGGTTCGCGATCCCGCCGAGCAGATCGGCCGCGTCGGCACCTGCCGACGCGAGGAACCACCCGGCCACATTCGCGTCGCTGCGCAGACCGCTGCCGAGCAGCAACCCGCCGATCAGGGCGTCGCGATAGCCCATCGACCGCAGGAGAAGGCTCGCCGTCGGTCCGCTGTCGGCCGCGTCGCCCCACAAGCGGTTCGCCGCCTCGGGAGCGATCAGGAACGACAACCCCGATGCCAACCGGATGGTGCCCGCCGCCACCGCCATACCGTTCAACCGGCCGTTCATTCGGCGCCGCTTCGCACGTCTCATCCGGCGCAAACGATACTGGTGGCCGAAGAACCGATCGTGCCTCCTCGGCGCGACGTAGGCGACGGAGGGGCACACGATGGCGACGGCGACGAAGAGCCCGGCAGGCAATCTCGAGTCCCTCCTGGGCGACGACGCCGCAACGCTGCTCGAGCACACGTGCACGACGGTGCCCAAGAGCATGCTGCACCTGCCCGGTCCCGACTTCGTCGACCGCGTGTGGGCGCAGAGCGATCGCCCGACGCGCGTGCTGCGCAGCCTCGAAACGCTGTACTCGCACGGTCGGCTCGGCGGAACCGGCTACCTGTCGATCCTGCCCGTCGACCAGGGCATCGAGCACTCGGCCGGCGCGTCGTTCGCGCCGAACCCGATGTACTTCGACGGCGACAAGCTGGTCGAGCTCGCGGTCGAAGGCGGATGCAACGCGGTCGCCTCCACGTTCGGTGTGCTCGGTTCGGTCGCGCGCAAGTGGGCACACAAGATCCCGTTCATCGTCAAGATCAACCACAACGAGCTGCTCACCTACCCGAACCGGTTCGATCAGGTGATGTATGGCAGCGTGAAGCAGGCGAGCGATCTGGGGGCCGTCGCCGTCGGCGCGACGATCTACTTCGGATCCGAAGAGGCCACGCGTCAGCTCCAGGAGGTCGCGGTCGCGTTCGCGCAGGCGCACGAGCTCGGCATGGCAACGGTGCTCTGGTGCTACCTCCGCAACGACGGCTTCAAGAAGGACGGCGTCGACTACTCCGCGGCTGCCGATCTCACCGGTCAGGCGAACCATCTCGGCGTGACGATCCAGGCCGACATCATCAAGCAGAAGCTCCCGACCAACAACGGTGGCTACACCGCGATCAACTTCGGCAAGACGTCGTCGCTCGTCTACGACAAGCTCACCACCGACCACCCGATCGATCTCTGCCGCTACCAGGTGGCCAGCTGCTACATGGGCCGGTCGGGACTCATCAACTCGGGCGGCGAGTCGAAGGGCGCGAGCGACCTCGCGGAAGCGGTGCGCACCGCGGTCGTCAACAAGCGCGCGGGCGGCACCGGCCTCATCTCGGGGCGCAAGGCGTTCCAACGTCCGATGGCCGAAGGCATCCAGCTCCTCCGCGCCATCCAGGACGTCTACCTCGACGAGAGCGTCACCGTCGCCTAGATCGCGCGGTCAGACGAGACTTTCGGCCCAGGCCTGGTGCAGCGCGGCGTAGCGGCCGGTGCCACCGATCAGATCGATGGGCGCGCCGTCTTCCACGACGCGACCGTCGTCGACGACCACCACCCGATCGGCGATCTCCACGGTCGTCAGGCGGTGGGCGATGATGATCGCAGTGCGGTCGGCGAGCAGCGTCTGCAGCGCGCGTTGCACGAGACGCTCCGACGGCACGTCGAGCGACGATGTCGCCTCGTCGAGGATGAGCACCGCGGGATCGGCGAGGAACGCGCGCGCGAACGCGACGAGCTGACGTTGTCCCGCCGAGAGCCGCGCGCCCTTTTGGTGCACGTCGGTCGCGTAGCCGTCGGGCATTGCGGCGATGAAATCGTGGGCGCCGATCGCGCGGGCCGCGGCCTCGGTCTCCGCGTCGGTCGCGCCCGGCTTCCCGAACCGGATGTTGTCGGCGACCGAGCCCGAGAAGAGGAAGTTCTCCTGCGTGACGGAGACGACCGCGCGGCGCAGGTCGGTCTCCGAGAGGTTGCGCAGGTCGACACCGTCGAGCGTCACCGTTCCTTCGGTCGGGTCCCAGAATCGGGCTGCGAGTCGGGCGATCGTCGTCTTGCCCGCGCCGGTGGCGCCGACGAGTGCGACCGTCTGACCGGCCGGGATCACGAGGTCGAGGTGATGGAGCACCATGCGTTCGCGATACGCGAAGCGGACGCCCTCGAAACCGATCTCGCCGTGCGCCGCGGGCACGGGCACCGGCGCGACGGGCTCGGCGACGCTCGGTTCCTCGTCGAGCACGCCCGAGAGCTTCTCGAGTCCGGCCGCCGCGCCCTGGAAGAGGTTGTAGAACTCGCTCAGCTCCTCCATCGGCGCGAAGAACCGCCGCAGGTACAGGAGAAATGCGGTGAGCACACCGATCGTCATGGTGTGCCCGAGCACGAGGTAGCTGCCGTATCCGAGCACGAGCGCCGTCATCAGCCGACCGACGAGCTGCACCGCCGGGCCGTAGACCGCGCCGAGCTGCTGCGACCAGCGGTTGGCCGCGCGGTAACGATCGTCGAGGTGCTCGAAGATCTCCTGGTTGCGCGGCTCGCGCCGGAACGCGTGCACCGCCTGGATGCCGCCGAGGCTCTCGACGAAGTGGACGATCACCAGCGCGACCGCGTCACGGGTCGCGCGGTACGCGCGCTCCGCCCTGCTGCGGAACCATCGGGTGATCACGAACAGCACCGGAAACGCGCTCAGGGTCAGCAACGCGAGGCGCCAGTCGAGCAACAACAACGCGATGCCGATGCCGAACATCAACAACAGCGACGTGATGAGGTTGATCAGCCCGTCGCCGAGCAGATCACCGATGGCCTCGACGTCGGACGTCTGCCGGGAGATGACGCGCCCCGAGGTGTAGCGCTCGTGGAACGCGACACTGAGTCGCTCGAAGTGCACGAACAGCCGGCGGCGGATCTCGAGGATGATGTCCTGACCAACGCGACCGAGCAGCAGCAGGAACGCGTTGAAGGAGACCGCCGCGACGAGGGTCGCGACGAGCACGCCCACGACCACGAGCATCAACGGCCGCACGCTGCCGCTGCCCCCCTTCAGGAGCGGAGGAATGCCGTGGTCGATGCCGAGCTCGATCAGCCACGGCACCGAGAGCTGCGCGGCGGTCGACACCGCGATGAACAACGACGCCGCGACGATGGCGCGCCGGTGCGGCCGGACGAGATCCCCGAGCAACGCGCGACTGCGCGTCCGGAGCAACCCGGCCAGGCCGCCGGTGACCTGCTCCTCTTCCTCGGCCTTGACCCCCCGCCACGCGTCGACCAGCGCGTCGCCGGTGACGTCGAGCACCGCGTCGGGATCGACCTCATGCACCTCGTCCGGCTCTACACTCATGCGGCTCCTACCTCCGGCGCTCGCGCACACTCCGCCCTGCGGGTCGCGCTCTCGTCGCCTCCGGTCTGCGCCTGGCCGGCACTCATACGGGCGCTTCTTCGCTGAGGACGGCGCGGTAGCGGGGCTCGCGTTCCATGAGCTCGTGGTGGGTGCCGACCGCGACGAGGTGACCGCGGTCGAGCAGGACTGCGCGGTCGGCCAGCGCGATCGTCGACGGGCGGTGCACGACGAGGAACACGGTGGACGCGGCAAGGAGCGGCCGCAGCGCGTCTTCGACGAGTGCTTCGGTGTGCACGTCGAGCGCGGAGAGCGGGTCGTCGAGCACGAGGACGCGCGGCCGTCCGATGATGGCGCGCGCGAGCGCGAGCCGCTGGCGCTGCCCGCCCGAGAGCGACAGCCCCTGCTCGCCGATGCGGGTCTCGAGGCCCCAGGGCAGGTCGAGCGCGAAGTCGGCCTGGGCGATGCGCAACGCGCCGGCAAGCTCTTCGTCAGTCGCGTCAGGCTTTCCCATCAACAGGTTCTCGCGCACCGAAGCCGAGAACAGCGACGGGTCTTCGAACGCAAACCCCACGTTGGAACGGAGATTCGTGACGGTGAGATCGCGCAGGTCGTGGCCGTCGAGCGTGATGCGACCCTCGGTCGGGTCGTAGAGCCGGGTCAGCAGTGTCACCAGCGTCGTCTTGCCCGAGCCGGTCGCGCCGACGACCGCGATCGTCTCGCCCGATTGCGCGACGAGGTCGACGCCGGAAAGTGCCGTGCGATCAGACCCCGGATACCGGAACCCGACCGCTTCGAACCGCACTTCACCATGCACGGTCGGCAGCGCGATCGCGCCCGGCCGGTCGACGATCATCGGTTCGGTGTCGAACACCTCGAACACGCGCCCGGCCGCGGTTTCGGCCTCCCCGGCGAGCGCCATGATCCAACCCAGGATCTCCAGCGGGAACGTCAGGATGATCACGTACGACACGAACGCGACGAGATCACCAAGCGAGAGACTTCCCGATCCGACCGCGAGAATTCCCGCGAGCAACACCGCGGTGAGCGTGAGGTTCGGAATGACACCGAGCACCCACACGAAACGCGTATGCAGACGGATACGGCTGATTTGGGTGTCGTAGATCTGAGTGCACTGCTCATCGAAATCGGCGAACGACTCGCGGCTGCGGCCGAACGCCTTGATCACACGAATACCCCGTGCCGCCTCCTCGATCGTCGTCGTGAGGTCGCCGGTCTGGTCCTGGATGCTGCGGACGACCGCGTAGTAGTCGCGCTCGAACTTCCGGCAGAGAAGCACGACCGGGATTGCCGCGGCGAAGGTCAGGAGCGCCAACGACCAGTCGAGGACGAGGAGCACGACGAAGATCGCCGACACCTGCACGCTGATCAACACGAAGAAGATCGAGCCGAACCCGACGAAGCGGCGAACGATGGAGAGGTCGGTCGTGGCGCGCGACAGCAGCTGGCCTGACTGCCAGCGGTCGTGGAAACCGACGTCGAGGCGTTGGAGATGCGCGTAGAGGTCGTCGCGCAAGTGGGTCTCGACGTTGGTCGCGACGATGGAGAGGAGGTTGCGGCGCACGAACGTGAGCGTGATCTCGAACGCAGCAAGCGCGATCGCGATCGCACACCACCGCACGATGCCGGCGTGGTCACCGTGTTGCAACGGCCCGTCGATGACGGCGGCGATGATCAACGGCAACGAGAGCTGCGCGGCCGATCCGAACACCGAAGTGGTGACGATGGCCGCGATGTGCCGGCGGTACGGCCGCAGATACGGCCAGGTCCGCAGCAGGGCGCGATTGCGCCACCCCCTTTGCCGCATCCCCAGATCATGCCGGACGGGCTCGATTCGCCCCGAGGGATTTCGCGGCTACGGCGCGTGCCAGCTCAGGGTCATGGTCGAACTGCCATCACCGCGCGTCGGCGCCAGGTCACAACACCGCATCTCGAGGGCGCCGGCGCCGGGACGCTCCAGCACGACCGCCGAACGAGACCGCGCGAGCTCTTCGAGCGCACTCCGTACCCGGTCGGAGCGGATGTCGACGGTGACGGTTCCGTGGGCGCGCTGCCGGCATCCGTTCACGAACTGCTGCGGAACGACCCGAAGCTCCACGAGATCGATCACGAGCTCGTCGACATCAGTCTTGAGCGCGCAGCGTCGGACCCGGCCGCCCAGCACCCGGCAGACCGACTCGAAGTACAGCTGTTGCGTTTGCACCTGCCATCCGCCGAACACCAGGCGAAAGGTATGGGGGGGCGGCGCGACACCGGCGTCGCGCCGGCGTGACCGAACCGCACACTGGTCATGGGCACGCAAACGCCGAACGTGGTGAAACGCCACCACCCGTTCGCGCGAGGCTGCACGGCATGAGCGACATTCCGAAGGTCGTCAACAACGAGGCCGAATCACGGTTTGAGCTCGAGGTCGACGGCCATCTCGCCGAGCTCGTCTACGACCGCTCCGGGAAACGCTTCGTGCTCGTGCACACGGGTGTTCCCGACGCGCTGGAAGGGCGCGGCATCGCCGGCCTCCTCGTCAACACCGCGATCGACGAAGCCGTCGAGCACGACTACACGGTCGTGCCCCTCTGCCCCTTCGCGCGCGCGTGGCTCGAACGTCATCCCGACGTCGCGAACCGCGTCACCATCGACTGGAAGCAGAACGGCTGAGACCAGCGACTCGGTCGCGAGCCGTCAGCTGGTGACGATCAGCATTCCCTGCATGTTGCCGTGAATGTTGCAGTGGAACTTGTAGGTGCCCGCCTTCGTCGGCGCGACGAACGTCTTTGACGCTCCGGCGAAGATCGGATCGGTATTGAACGAGCCGTCGGCGGCCGACACCGTGTGCGCGGTGTCGTCGGCGTTGTGAACCGTCACGGTCGCGCCGGCTTTGACCGTAATCGGGTCTCCGAAGGCGAAGTTTTTGATCGTGATAGTCGACGCCGCGCCGGACGTTGTGCTCGGCGAGGAGGCGGCAGGAGTAGAAGAAGAGGAAGAGGACGGCGCCGACGTCGCGGTTCCTGCGGATGCTTTCGAGCTCGAGCCGCAACCGGCGGCAAAAACGGCGGTAACGGCGATCGCGGCGATCGCAACCGCCGCGGATCGGAAGTGAGAAGCCAAGACAGAAACCCTTCGTCGGGGGACGAAGGTGTATCCGACGCCGACGGGCGCCTGGATCACGGCGTCTCCGCGAAACATGCGATCGCCTGGTCGCCGAAATTCGGAAGGCTCTACCCACTCATTACTTCCGCTAAACCCCCGCGCACACTTTTCACAATTGATGCATCAGACATTGGCGTCATAGCAGCGATCACTCAATAGTTCCATCCGCTGATCTCGCGGAATCGAATACACCTTTGCGATCCCCCCACTCACACAGGAAAGGTTCCCCCTTGAACATCAAACGGGTTTCTCTCGCGCTGGTTGCAGCCGGCGTGATGTCAGTCGGCGCACTCGCCGTTGCGGCCGGCCCGGCCGTCGCCGCGACCACGTCGTACCAGGCGACCCTCGCGCCGTTGAACCACTCGACCGCGTCGGGCACGCTCATGCTGACCCTCAACGGCGACCAGGCCACGGTCACCGAGCACGTCACCGGCCTTGCCGCGACGTTCAACAACGCTCCGTACCCGCACGTGCAGCACATCCACATCAATGGCCAGGGCGTCTGCCCGACGGCGGCAGCCGACACGAGCGGTGACGGCGTGGTCAGCACGACCGAGGGTGCGCCCGCGTACGGGCCGATCGGCACGACGCTTTCGACGACTGGTCCGACCACGCCCGCCGCGGGAACGGTTCTGACCGTCGCGCCGAGCGGTGCGACGATCAACTACAGCCGCACGTTCACGCTCGACGCAACGACCCTTGCCGCGATCCAGGCGAACAAGGCAGTCATCGTCGTGCACGGTCTCGACCCCTCGACGCTGAGCACCACGGCGCAGGGCGAGAAGAGTGACCTCGTTCCTTCACTGCCGCTGGCCGCGACTTCGCCGGCGTTGTGCGGAGCGCTTGCGGTGTCGCAGACGGCGGCCGCCTCGGG
Organism: Acidimicrobiia bacterium; assembly: GCA_038240075.1. Classification (GTDB taxonomy): domain Bacteria; phylum Actinomycetota; class Acidimicrobiia; order IMCC26256; family PALSA-610; genus DATBAK01. The sequence continues at coordinate 27,621 of JBBSEC010000041.1, read as the reverse complement.
TGGCGTCGCCACCGGTGCGGGCGGCACGTCGGGCCTGCAGGACACGGGCCTCTTCATCCTCGGTGGAACGCTGCTCGCCGGCGGGGTCGTGCTCTTCGGAGCTCGTCGTCGCTTCGCAACGGCACGTAGCTAACCGTCGGAACGAAGAGAAGGACACGGACATGAGGGACGGAGGACGATCACGGACGGCGCGTCGAGCGACGACCGTGATCGCCTCCGTCCTCGCCGTTGCCGGCGTCGTGACGATCGCGGTGGCGCTGCACGCGCAGCACAAGCCACCGCAGCCGTCGGCCTCGGCCGCGGGAAAGCTCTACGTTCCGCCAACGTCGACGACGACGATCCCTGCCGCACCGACGCCGATCAAGCCGAAGATCACAACGACGAAACCGGGTCTGCCCGCTTCGCCACCAACCGCGATCACGATCCCGAGCATCGGCGTGCAATCGACGTTGATCCGACTCGGGCTGAATGCCGACGGCAGCGTGGAGGTGCCGACCAGCTTCCACGTGGCCGGCTGGTACGAGCGAAGCGTCACTCCCGGACAAGTCGGCCCGACGATCATCCTCGGTCACGTCGACTCGAAAGCCGGCCCGGGGATCTTCTTCCGACTCGGCGCACTGAAACCGGGTGACCGGGTTGCGGTGAACCGCGCCGACGGCCGAACCGTCACCTTCGAGATCACCGCGGTTCGTTCGTACTTCAAGAAGCAGTTCCCGACCCTCGACGTCTACAGCAACACGCCGACACCGACGATCCGCTTGATCACCTGCGGTGGCACATTCGATCGATCGACCGGCCACTACCTCTCGAACATCGTCGCCTACGGCCAGCTCGTGGCATGACTCGGAGCTTCACATGATCACCGCTCACCCTCTGCACCGATCGGTTGCCGCGGTCGTCGCCGCCCTCGCAGCCGCGTTCGCACTCGGCGCGTGCGGCTCGACGCACGCCCGGTCGACATCCAGCACGCCGACCGCGCGGGTCGCAACCGCTGCGGGCGAGCCGTCGGCGACGACGAAGATGATCTGCGCACCCGAAGCCGGACGCGACATCGCCACTGCCCTCGGTACGAAGACGATCCGTCCCGTGGTGGCGACGTGGAAGGCGTCGAACTACTCGTGCCAGTACGCGTATCGCGACGGCAGCTTCACGCTCTCGGTGCAGCAACTCCCCGACACCGCCTCGACCGCCCGCTACTTCACCACTCTCGCGAACACGCTCGGCCGCGACATGTTGCTCACGGGGCTCGGGCAGGACGCAACGACCACGACTGACGGCGGAGTGATCGTCCGCAAGGACAACCAGGTCCTCACCGTCGATCCCCGGGGGCTGCCGGCCCGATTCGGCGTTCCGCCCGACACCCGCGCCAACGTCGCGATCACCCTCGCCGCCACGATCATGGGCTGCTGGACCGAGTCGTAGGTACTGGGTCACCACGCCCGATGCCTGGCAGCTCGACGACGGGTGCCTCACGAATGGCGTGAGTGGTCTCCCGAACGTGAATCAGAGCGCGGGGATCTCGTCCCGGACGCGTTCGACCGCCTTCTTGCCTGCAGTTCGAGCCCGGTCGAGCACCGCGACGGCACCGCCCACCAACACGTTGCCGGGCGGCTCGTCGGGCGCGTAGGGATGCGGCCGGCTGGGGACGCCGGGCTTCGCCTTCTTCATCGCGGCACCGATCTCAAGCAGCTGCGACCGGCTCAGCGCCTTGCGCACGCGCGGGAACAGCTCGTCCTCTTCCTCACGCACGTGATGACGGACGTTCTCGATCATCACCGTGACCTTCGCGTCGAAGCGCTCGTTCGCGGGGTCGAGGTCTTCGAGCTCGCGGAGCAGGATCTTCACGACATGGTGCTCTTCGATCGCCTCGAGCACGTCGGGGGTCGAACGCGCGACTTCGCGACGGACGGCGGGATAGAAGACGAGCTCCTCGATGCCCGCGTGGCGCGAGAGCGCCTCGATCATCCGGTCGACGAGCTGGCGCTTCGTGCGGCGGGCACCGTCGCCCGCGCGCTCGAACCGTCGGAAGAGATCCTGCACCTCGCGGTGATCCTGCTTGAGCAGCGCGATCGCGTCGACCGGCCGACCGGGACGCTTCACCGGAGTAGTCCGCTTCTCAGCGGTGCGGGCCTTCGTGACCGTCTTCTTCACCCGCTTCGCGGCGGGCGCCTTCTCTACAGCCTTGCGGGCACGTGTTGTCGTGGAAGACGCTTTCCTCGCGGGTCGCGTTCTGGTTGAAGTCGGGTTTGCCATGCCGCGCGGTGTACCCGATCACCGCGTCGCCAAACTCATTGCCCTGTCGCGCCGCACCTGTTGTCCGCCACCGCGGTCCCCTGGTCGCGATCTGTCACGCATAGGTGACAAAACACCACCAGGGCGGGGGCTGGGCGGCGGTCGCGAGTCGATGGCGCGCCCGCATTGCCCGGGCGCGCGGTGTCCTGCTCAACTAGGGCCCGTGGCCTGGAACATCGCTGATCTCACCGAGCACATCGTCGACACCGTTCCCGAGCGGGTCGCGCTGATCGTCGCCGACGAGCCGCGGACGTACGCGCAGCTCGAGGAGCGCGCGAACCGGCTCGCCCACCACCTCGCAGCGCAGGGAGTGGGCCCTGGCGACCACGTCGGCATCTACGGGTTCAACAGCCACGCGTTCGTCGAGACGATCTTCGCGGCGTACAAGCTGCGCGCGGTACCGGTAAACGTGAACTACCGGTACGTCGAGGCCGAGCTGCGGTACCTCTTCGACAATGCCGACCTCGTCGCGCTCGTGCACGACGCGCAGTTCACGCCGCGCATCGCCGCGGTGCGCGACGCGCTGCCGTTGTTGCGCCACCTGATCGCGATCGACGATCGATCCGGTGAGGACTTCTCCGCGATCGGATCGGTCGCGTACGAGGCCGCGCTGGCCGGCGCGAGCCCGACGCGCGATTTCGACGTGCGCTCCGACGACGACATCTACATCCTCTACACCGGCGGCACGACCGGGATGCCGAAAGGCGTCGTGTGGCGACAGGAGGACGTGCTCTGCGTGCTCGGCGGCCTGGTGAACTTCGAGACCGGTGTGCGCGTCACGGACGAGTGGCAGTTTGCGAAGGCCGCGGCGGATGCCGCCGACGACGCCGGGCTCAACATCGTGATCGCGCCGCTCATGCACGGCGCCGCGCAGTGGGGCGTGCTCAACAGCCTGATCAACGGGAAGACCACGGTCCTGATGCCGAAGTTCGACGCGCACGACGCGTGGCGGGCCGTCGAGAAGTACCGGATCACGATGCTCGGCATCACCGGCGACGCGATGGGTCGCCCGCTCATCGAGGCGCTCGACGAGGGCGGCTACGACGTGGCCTGCCTGGCCGCGCTGATGTCGACCGCGGCCGTTTTCAGCGCAACGGTCAAGGCGCAGTTCCACGAGCGGTTCCCCAACCTCGTCATCGCCGACGCGGTCGGCTCGACCGAGACCGGCTACAACGGCGTGCGCGTGATCATGAAGGGCGGCAACGAGAAGCCCGGCCTGCCAACCGTGCGCATGGGCCCCGACACCGTCGTGCTCGACGACGACATGAACGTCGTCGCTCCCGGCTCCGGTGTCGTCGGCCGCATGGCGCGCGGCGGAAACGTGCCGTTGCGCTACCACAAGGATCCCGAGAAGTCGGCCGCGACGTTCGTGACCGTCGGCGGCAAGCGCTTCTCCGTGTCGGGCGACTCCGCGGTCGTGGAGGCCGACGGAACCATGACGCTGCTCGGGCGGGGTTCGGTCTGCATCAACTCGGGTGGCGAGAAGATCTATCCCGAAGAGGTCGAGGCCGCGCTGAAGGCACACTCCGCGGTGTTCGACGTCGTGGTGGTCGGCGTGCCCGACGAGCGCTGGGGCGAGCGGGTCGCCGCGGTGATCGAGCTCCGGCCCGATCACACCGTGACCCTCGAAGAGCTCGACGCGCACTCACGGCTTCACGTTGCCGGCTACAAGGTGCCCCGCGAGCTTCACGTGGTCGCGAAGATCGAACGCTCGCCGAGCGGCAAGCCCGACTACCCCTGGGCCAAGAAGATCGCGACCGCCGCGCGCGGCTCCTGAAGCAACGACGAATATCGTCAGCGCGGGAGGAGCACGATCACCATCGTGCTCCATGTGAGGTGCGTGACGATCGGGGCGAGCACACCGCCGCTCGCGCGTCGCTCCAATCCGAAGACCGCGCCCACCACCAACGCGGCCACGACGAGCGCACTGTTGAGCGTCGCGATCGTGACCAGGCAGTAGATGCCGAGCGTGCAGGCCACCGCGTGCTTCGCGAGCATGGTTTGGACCGAGCCTCGGAAGAACACTTCCTCGCCGAACCCGTTGATGAGCGCGATGGCGAGCACCGCAATACGAGGACCGGCGTCGGCCGTCGCGAGCACACTCGCGACGCTGCCCGAGACGACGGGAATGTGGTCCGCGAGCAACTTCGCCGCGAGGAACCCGCAGAAGAGAATCGCGCCGAGCGCGATCGAGACAGTGATCTCGGCTCGGAGCGGCACGGCGCCCCGTCGTCGCAGCGGGATCGGGCCCGAGACGAACGCGCCCACGATCCACACGAGGGCGGCCAGCACTCCCAGCGCGTAGAAGAGCGCGGAGCCTGCAGGCGCGGCGAGCGTGCCCGCGAGGATCGAGGTTCCGACCACGAGCGTGACGACGACCACGGTTCGACGACGGCCGTCGGCCGCGGCGTTGCTCACACCCTGAGGGTCGACGGCACGGTCGAAGTCGTTACGCGACGGCATGGCGGTCGAGGCGTTCCGCGCGGTCGCGGAGCGCGCGTTCGGCCGCTCGCTTGAATCCCATCGCGCGATGGTCGGTGAGCGTTTCGATCCGTCGATCGTGCACGACCACCTCGTTCGTCATCGAATCGACGAGCGCCCGGGCCGTCGCGAGGTCGACATCGGTGATGAGCCGAAGCCAATGCGACGAGAGGCGCGGCGAGAGCAGCGGCACGGGCACGATGAGCTTGAGGATGCCGCCCGGAAGATGGCCGACCACCTCGAGCATCTCGCCGTAGGTCATCGCCTCGGGGCCACCGATGTCGTAGGTCTCCCCGATCGCGTCGGCAACGTCGAGCACACCGACGAGGAACGCAACCGCGTCGTCGATCGCCACCGGTTGAGTACGCGTCTGCACCCACCGGGGCGTGACCATCACCGGCAGTCTCGCCACCAGCTGGCGCAGGATCTCCCAGGAGATACCCCCGTCGCCGATGACGATCCCGGCGCGCAGCACGGTCGTCGGCACGCGCGCCCGCAAGATGCCCTCCACCTCTCGACGGCTCGACAGGTGTTCCGACAGCTCGTCGCCATCGTCGCCCAAGCCGCCGAGATAGATCACCTGCTGCACTCCGGCGACACGCGCTGCGTCGCCGAAGGCTTCGGCGCCGCGCCGATCGCGATCCGCGAAGTCAGCCGATTCGAGCGAGTGCACGAGGTAGTACGCGGCCTCGCAGCCGGCGAGCGCCGCCGCCAAGGTCGAGGGCTCACCGATGTCGCCGTACACGGCCTGACCTGGCCCGCAGTACGACTCTGGATGACGGGTCATCGCTCGAACGTCGTGGCCGGCGTCGGCGAGAGCCGTACACATATGAGAGCCGACGAAGCCCGTCGCACCGGTGACCAAGACGTTCATGACGGAGGCCCTACCCAGTCTGCGGCCGCTGGTACCGAACCAGCACTACGTTTCCGCCGGTGACGTGGCGGTGTGAGGCGTGTGAGGGCGTCAACCCGGTGGGTACCGGGTTTTGCGGCTACTGCGGAGCGTCGCGCGCGCTGAAAGGGGCGGCGCGGGTCGACGACCTGATCGCGCGCCTGTCGCGAGGCCAGGTTCCCGAGCAGGCCCGCGACGGCCGGCCCACTGAGCAGCGCCGGCTGGTCACCGCCTTGTTCGCCGACATCTCAGGCTTTACGGCACTCGGCGGCGAGGTCGATCCCGAGGCGCTGACCGAGATCGTCGACCGCATCGTGTCGGTGCTGAGCGAGGTCGTCGGGCGCTACGAGGGATACGTCGACAAGTACGCCGGAGATGCGCTGCTCGCGTTCTTCGGCGCGCCGACGAGCCACGAGGACGATGCCGCGCGCGCGATCGCGGTCGCGCTCGAGATGCATGCCGGTTTCGACGCGATGCGGGCCAGCCTGCCTCCCGAGGCGCACCAGCTCGGCCTGAGCATCGGGATCAACACCGGCCATGCGATCGCGCGCGTGATCGGCAACGAGGTGCGCACCGACTATTCCGTGCTGGGCGACGCGATCAACGTTGCCCAGCGTCTCGAGGTGGCGGCACCGACCGGCGACACCTACGTCGGTGAGCTCACCGAGCAGCTCACGCGGCGCTCGTTCGAGCTCGAGTCGGTCGGGCAACTGGCGTTGAAGGGCAAGACGCAGCCGGTCGCGGCATGGCGCGTCGTCCGAGCGCGCGCCGCGACGATCGAGACCCGGGCGCTGGTCGGCCGCGACGACGACCTGCGCATCCTCAACCGCACCGTCGAGCAACTGTGCACCGCAACCGGCGGTGTCGTGATCGTCTCCGGCGAGGCCGGTGTCGGCAAGTCGTCGCTCCTCGATGTCGTGCGCGACGGCGCACGCGCGCGCGGCGTGCGCTGGCTCGACGCGCGCGCCGTGTCGTACCGCGCCGCCTCGCCCTACGAGCCGATCATCGAGCTCCTCGGCATCCTGCCCGCGGGCGACTCGGCCGTCGCGCGCGTCGCGGGTACCGCAAACGCCGTCGACCAGCTCACAGCCCTCACCGACGACCTCGGCGTGAGCGAGGCGGCGCCGCATCTTGCCTGGCTCCTGGGAGCACCTTCGGTCGCGGTCGAGGAGCTCGATCCCGAAGTGCGCCGGTCGCGCCTGCAGGACGCCTTCGCGTTGCTCCTCCGGGCGTTGGCCCGACGCGGCCCACTGGTGTTGGCCGTCGAGGATCTGCACTGGGCCGACGCGGCGACGGTCGACCTCGTCAGCCTCATCGCCGGCGCGGCGGCCGATCTTCCGCTCCTGCTCCTCGCGACCTCGCGTCCCGACGCCATCGCGATCGACCGCGTCCGCCGCGAAGCGGTCGACGCGCAGATCCTCGCGCTCGCGCCCCTGAGTGACGTCGACACCGCGGCGCTCGTCGAAGCGCTGCGCCTCGACGCGGCGCCCGAGCTCGTCGAGACCGTGCGCAGGCGATCGGGTGGCAATCCGTTCTTCGCCTCCGAGCTGGTGCGGGCCATCGGCGAGTCCGAGGGAGGGTTCGACGGCCTCGCGCTGCCCCCCACCGTCGAGAGCGCGCTCGCGGCCCGGCTCGATCGGCTCGAAGGCGGGGCCGCGCATGCGCTCGAGGTCGCCGCGGCGATCGGCACCGAGATCCCCTTCGACCTGCTCGACGCGGCCGCCGAGCTTCCCGAGCTCAGAGCGGCAGTGAAACAGCTCCTCAAGGCCGACCTTCTCGAACGGGTCGGCGACGGCCGAGACCTTCTGACCTTCCGCCACGCGCTCGTGCAGGAGGTCGCGTACGGGCGCATCCTGCGGCGGCGGGCACGCGCCCTGCACCTGTCGATCGCCGACGCGGCCGAGCGGCTGTGGGGCAACGAAGGTGATGCCGTCGACGTCCTTGCCCGTCACCTCTACCACGCGAAGGCACGCGACCGTGCCGTACCGCAGTTGCTGCGCGCGGCAGACCGCGCCGAAGACGTCTTCGCCAACGAGGCCGCCATCGTGCACCTCCGGCGTGCGCTCGAGCTCTTCGACGACGACACCGACGACCACGAGCCTCCGATCGAGATCGGTTCGCACGACACCGTCGTCCTCCGGCTGGCCGACCTGTGCGATCTCGTCGGCAGCTACGAGGAAGCCACGCTCCTCTACCGCTCGTTGCTCGACGGGCCGCTCGGGCCACGGGCAACGTGCGGCCTCTCCGCGAGCGTCCGCAACCGCGGCGAATACGACGACGCGCTCGCAATACTCGACGCCGCTTCCGCGTCGACCATGTCGCCGCAGGAAGCCGCGGCATTGTGGCTCGAGCGCGGTCGCGCGCTCATGGTCGCCAAGGGTTTCGACGCCGCGATCGACTCGTTCACGTCGGGCCTGCGCGTGGCACCGATCGACAGCCGCGAAGCCGGCGCGCTCCTCTACGACCTCGCGCGCGCGGAGTCGTCGGTCGGGCGCGTCGACCACGCGCTCACGCACGCGCTCGAGGCCCGCACCGCGTTCGAGGCCCGCCACGACCTCCGAAACCTCACGAGCGCGCTGCGGGTGCTGGGCGGTGTGTACGAAGACCTGGGCCGGCTCGACGACGCCGCGGCCGCGCTCAGTGCCGGTCTGGCCCTGGCCGAACGCACCGGTCGCACCGACGAGCTCGGTGGCTGTCTCATCAACCTCGGCCTGGTCGAGCTGGCACGTGGTCGGATCGACGAGGCCATCGCGTGCGACCGTCGGGCCATCGACGCGTTCGAGCGCCTCGGGCACCCTGCACGGGCGACGGCCTACGCGAACCTGGCGGAGGCACTCTTGGCGCACGGCGATCTCGACGACGTGCAAACGTTCTGCGACAAGGCCATCGCCGTCGCGTCGCAGCAGAACGATTCCCTCGCCGTGGCCGACGCCAGCCTGACTGCCGCGATTGCCGACTTGCGGTCCGGGCGCGCGCTCGAAGCCGCGACCACCGCCGGTCGCGCGGCGGAGCTCTTCGTCGAGGTCGACGCGAGGGAGTGGGCGCTCAAGGCGCTCGGTGTCGCGGCCGAGGCATTCGAATCGGTCGGCGACGGATCACGTGCGCAAGCGGCGCGGGATCGCGCGCGCGCGCTCGGCTGAGCGCTACCGGTACTTCTGCCCCTCGACGGCGGTGAGGCACGGCGGTGACTCGCCTGGCGCGGGCAGCGTGTCGAGCACGACACCGGTTCGGGTATCGGTCGCGGTGACGAAGGTGCAGCTTGCGTCCACGACGCCGAACGGCTCGTCGATGTACAGCGCCGCCATGCCGGGAAGCGGTTCGCCCGTCAAGCTCACGGTGCGGAGGTCACCGCGCATCTCCCCGATCACGACGCCGTTGCCGTACGCCGTGTACTCCACGATGGGGCATGGAGGCGCGTCGGTCGCGACCGCCACCTCCTCGCTGTGGGTGTCGCCCCCGGAGACCAACGCGGGGCCGGTGCGATCGAAGTGCCCGCAGGCGGGGAAGCCCGGCGGGTCGGACGGCGGCGGAGGCAACGGGTTCGGTGTGTACGTCGCGTTCGCGGGTTGGTACGTCGTGTCGCCGCGGTAACGCGCGACGTATTGCGGTGCGGGACCGGCAACGACGCAGGAGGCTTCACCGTTGTGCTTCGTCACTGCGGTGCACGCCGTGAGCGAGCCGACGACGAAGTCGATGGTCGCTCCTGAGATCGGGTGACCGGCAGCGGTCACGACCGCAGTGAGGGAGGTCACGCCGTTCTTGATCACGGCGCCGGCGACGATGTTCGGACGATCACGCCCGGCGCGCACCGAGTACGTGAGCTGATGCGCGACGGTCGCGTTCGCGGCCGGCGCGATGAGCAGCGACCACGACAGCGCGGTCGCGATGTCGCGCGGAGGGTTCGTACAGGTACACGTATCCCTCAGCGCGCCGCCGGCACGGATCGCACCGCGCAGGTCGGTGACCGCGCCGACGTCGAAGTGGCTCGCGCCGCGCGTCGGCGTCCATCGCATGTACACCGCGCCGGCGACGGGCACCGCGTTCAGGCCGTCCTGCACGGCCTGCTCGCACCCGACCGCGCCGCCGCCCGCGATGCCGAACCCGATGTCGCTTCCGGGGAAGCAGTCGCCGGTGCGGTACACGACGACGCCGCGTGCGACCGCGGCGTCGTTCTCGATCCTGACCGTCGTGGCGACCGAGTCCTGACCGTCAACATAGGTATCGCGCTGCCGCAGCAGCAAACCGGTGCCCGGCAGGCTCACGACCGTGACGACGGTCAACGTCGAGCCGTTCGCCTTCGACGGCGCGACCGTCGTCTGACTGACCGGGTCGTAGGGAGTCAGCGGCTTCCCCCCGATCGTGCCGTCGCCGTCGCTGAACGCCGGCGGCCCGAAGAGCCCGAATCCCGCCACCGACACGACCGTCGCGCACGAGTACGCCTGCGCGAAGAGGTTGAACGCGAAGAACTGCAGCCAGTCGCTCCGCACACTTGACGTCGTGCAGTCGAGCACCGAATCGGGGGCAACCGACACGATCGGCCCCGCGCCCGGCTTGGCCGCAGCGCCCGCGCCGGCAGGGCCGGCGACGACGAGCGGGGCGCAGAACAACGCCGCGATCACCAGAGCCGCACCACCGCGGCGCATCACGGTGTCGCCTTCGTCGTGATGACTTCGATCGCACCTCGGTTGACGTCGGTGAACCAGAGCGCGCCGTCGGGACCGGCCGCGATCGCGACCGGGTCTTCGATGGCGGGGTCGGTGTAGTTGGTCACCTTCCCGGTGACGGTGATGCGCCCGATCGAGCCCTGGTTGGTGAACCACAGCGCGCCGTTGGGCCGGGCCGCGATCCCCATGGGCCTCGCGATGCCGGTGCCGGTGTAATTGGTCACCTTCCCGGTCACGCTGATCCGCCCGATCGAATTGCTTCCGGAGTTCGTGAACCACAGGGCGTGGTCAGGACCGGTCGTGATCGCGTACGGCCGGTTGATCTTCGTGCCGCGATAGGTGGTCACCTTCCCCGTCACCGTGATGCGCCCGATCGAGTTCCCGGCCCGGTTGGTGAACCAGAGCGCACCGTCGGGACCAGCCGCGATCCCGACCGGACCGTTGATGCCTCGGCCGATGTACTTCGTGACGGTTCCCGTGGTGGTGATCCGGCCGATCGAGTTGTTGCCCTGGTTGGTGAACCAGAGCGCACCGTCGGGGCCGGCCGCGATCTCCGTCGGGACGTTGATGCTGCCGGCCGCGTAGTTGGTGACGGTTCCCTTCGTCGTGATGCGGCCGATCGAGCTGTTGCCCTCGTTGGTGAACCAGAGGGCGCCGTCGGCGCCGACCGTGATCCCAAACGGACGGCTGATGCCGACGCCGGTGTAGGTCGTGACGTCGCCCGCGGTGGTGACGCGTCCGACCGAGTTGTCGAAGAAGTTGGTGTACCAGAGGGCACCGTCGGGCCCGGCCGTGATCGCGAACGGCCCGCCGATTCGAGGTCCGCGGTGATCGGTGACGGTTCCGGTGGTGGTGATGTCTCCGATCGAGGCACCACTCTGATTGGTGAACCAGAGGTGACCGTCCGGCCCGGCCGCGATCGCGGTCGGGACGTTGATGCTCGGGTCGGTGAAGTTTGTGACTGCACCCGCGGCGTTGATCCGCCCGATCGAGTTGTTGATCTCGTTCGTGAACCACAGCGCGCCGCCGGGACCGACCGCGATCCCCTTCGGACCATCGATGCTCGGGTCAGTGAAGTTCGTGACCGCACCCGCGGTCGTGATCCGCCCAATCGAGTTGTTGAACGCGTTCGTGAACCACAGCGCGCCGCCGAGGCCGACCGCGATCCCGTTCGGACCATCGATGCTCGGGTCGGTGAAGTTCGTGACCGCACCCGCGGTCGTGATCCGCCCGATCGAGTTGTTGAACTCGTTCGTGAACCACAGCGCGCCATCAGGCCCCGCAACGATCCCCTCTGCGCCGAACACGCTCGGGTCGGTGTAGTCGGTGACCGCACCCGCGGTCGTGATCCGCCCGATCGAGCTCCCGAGGTTGTTCGTGAACCAGAGCGCGCCGTCGGGACCGACGGTGATGGCCATGGGGCCGACGATGCTCGGATCGGTGAAGTTCGAGATCGTTCCGGCGGTGGTGATTCGTCCGATCGAGCTGTTGCTCAGGTTCGTGAACCACAAGGCGCCATCGGGCCCGGCGACGATCGCCGTCGGCGAGTCGATGGTGTTGCCGTAGCTCGTCACGGTGGCCGAGCGCTGCGCGGCCGCGATCCCGACCGACAGGCCGAGCGTCACGAGCGGCACCGTGACCAGCAACGCGGTCGCGCGCGTCGCCGCGCGGACGAGACTTCGACGGTGCGTTCCCGCCGCGAACCGACTCACCATTCGCATGTCTCGGCCCCCGCCCGCTGCTCCCCGGCCCGGTCCCGCCACGCCGGAAATAGGGACGGTACTACCGGAACTGCACGTTGTAACAGGCCGGCCCAGAGTCCCGGCCGGATCCGGCGCTTACACGCGCGCGGGTGTGACGGGCGCGCCCGCGACATCAACGGTCGTGTGGAGCACGCACCCGCGCAGGTCGCGATCGCCGGAATGACCGCCGGTGGTGACGTAGAGGTCGCGTCCCGCGAAGCAGAGGCTGGTCGTGAAGGCCGACGGCGGTTCGAGCCTCTGATCGACGTCGCCCTTCGGCGTGAGGCGCGCGATGCCGCCACCGACGAGCGCCACCCAGAGCGCACCGTGCTCGTCGAGGGCCATCCCGTCGGGGGTGCCGAGGGCCGAGAGGTCGATGTCACGACGGGTCGCGTGTTGATTGTCGAAGACGATGACGCGTTGGCGACGCGAGTCGCTGAGGTAGATCGTGGAACCGTCGGGTGTACACGCGACCCCGTTCGCGTGCACCACGTCGCCGAACACAATGCTCGCATCGCCGTCGAGCCCGACCCGCCAGAGCTCACCGGGAACCGCCGCGGCATCACGGTCGAACACCGCGAAGCGCAGCGCGCCGGCGTAGATGCATCCTGTCGCGTCGGTACCGAAGTCGTTCCACCCCAGCACGCCGTCGACGTGGAGCACCGTGCGGGTGTCGCCGTCGCGCACGTGCACCAGATCGCGGCCCGAGCACACAATGCCGCCGTCGGCGTGGATCGCGATGCCACCGACCCCGCGCCGCTTCGGCACGACGGTCGTCACCGCGCCGGTCGCGTCGTTCGGGTCAATGCGGTAGATGCCGCCGCCGAGCACGTCGGAGAACAACAGCGAGCCGTCAATATCGATCGTCGGCGCCTCGACGAGCCCGTAGCCGTGCGCGAGCACGTCCCACTTCATCTTCGTCATCTTCGTCGCAGTTACTGCGCGGCGTGCTTGAGGTCCATCTCCCACCAGAGGAAGTTGCGGGTCTGGGTGAGGATCTGGTCGTGGAACTGCACGTAGGGAACGTGGCCCGCGCCCTGCAACGACTCGAGGAACGCGTCGAGGCCGGCGGCGTGCGCCGCGTTCACCGTGTTCACACCCCATTGGTACGGAACCGTCGTGTCGGACGTGCCGTGGAACAGCAGCGCGGGTGCGTCGCCCGCGTCGACCTTGCTGAGCAGACGCGCGCCCGACAGCGACACGGCCGCGCTCACTCCGCTGGTGGAGTTCCCGCCGGAGGAGTACCCGACCTCGAGCGCGGTGATCGCGCCGGCCGACGAGCCACCGATCGCGATGCGCGTCGGGTCGATGCCGTAGGTCGCCGCGTGCGCGCGGAGGAAGATCACGGCCGTCTGGGCATCCTGCGTGGCTTCACGGATCGCCTTGAGGCACGTCGTGGTCGCGTTCGCAGCCGAACAGCCGTCGGGCTCGACCCGGTAGTTGATCGACGCGTTGACGTATCCCTCTTTGGCGAACGTGTTCGACTCGTCGACGAGCTCAGGCGACGTTTTGTCGCCGCTGCTGAACGAACCGCCGTGCACCCACACGATCGCGGGCCGGCTCGTGATCGTGTCGGTCGCCGGTGGTGCGTAGACGTCGAGCTTCAGCGTGACCGTCTGACCCGACAAGTTCACCGCCGAGCCGTAGGTGACGTTGCTGGTCTGCACGACCGACGTGAAGATCGCGTCGCGGTACCGCACGGGAGCGGTGCCGGGCGGGTTCAGATTCGGGAAGTCGCACGCGGCCCCCACGACAACGAGGGCGGCAGCAGCAAGAAGCAGACGGCGACGGCGCATCGGTGAATGGTACCTGTCGATCCGGTCGGTGGAGCCCGGAGCGGCGGCATGGACCGTAGATTCAACCGCCATGACTCAGCCCAACGAAGAGCAGTCGGAGTACTGGCAGGAGATCGCGCCCGCATGGCTCGGAGCGGAGGACCGCTTCGAGATCGTCGCGTCACCGTTCGGTGAAGCAGCGATGGAACGGCTGGCGTTGCAACCGGGCCAGCGCGTGCTCGACGTCGGCTGCGGCTCCGGCGCCACGACCCTCGAGCTCGCGCGCCGGGTCGGGACCGACGGTGAAGCCGTCGGGATCGACATCGCCGCGGCCCTGGTGGATGCCGCGCGGCAACGCGCGCGGGCCGAGAACGCCGAGTTCGTCGTGGCCGATGCGCAGGTCGATTCCCTCGGAGCGACACCGTTCGACGCTGCGTTCTCGCGATTCGGAGTGATGTTCTTCGCCGACCCGACGACGGCGTTCACGAACATCCGGCGAGCGTTGCGACCGGGGGGTGTCCTCGCGTTCGCGTCATGGGAGAGCGTGTTCGCCAACGAGTGGATGTTCGTCTCCGGCGCGGCCGTGGTCTCGGCGACCGGATCACTGCCTCCGATGCCGGGACCCGACGAGCCCGGACCGTTCTCTCTCTCCGATCCGGGCACCGTCGAGGCGCTGCTCGGCGGTGCCGGGTTCACGGCGATCGCCGTGACACCGCAACCCGAGTCGATCGTGTTCCCCGAAGGCGAGGTCGAGTCGCTCGTCAGGGCGAGCCTCGCCGTGGGTCCGGCGCGCGAGGCGCTGCGGACCGCCGACGCCGACACCGCCGCGCGCATCGAGGAGGCCGTTCGCACCGCGTTGTTCGAGCGGGTCGAGGACGGCGAGCTCCGGCTCAGCGCCGCCGCGCTGATCGTGACCGCGCGCGCCTGACGACGGCGCGGTCAGGTCAGGTCAGGTCAGGTCAGGTCAGGCTGACCTTGCCGTTGAACGGTCCCCCGCTGACCTGATCCGAATGCCACACGCCTCGGAAGTGCAGGTCTTGGCCCACGTCGGCGAGGCCCGGCGCGGCGTGGCGTACGTGCAGCGTGAAGTCGAATGCGATCCTCTGCTTCGGAGTCGCGCAGTCGATGGTGCCCGACGCGCCGCCTCGGACCTTCTCGCGGCCTTCCTTGATCACGAAGGTGCCTTTGGCCGTGCAGGTGTTCGCGGCAAGGTCGACGCAGACGTCGACATCGAGCGTGGCGACGTGCCCGCCGGGCGTCGAGATGTCACCGTCGTAGATCTGGTGAACAAACGAACAGCCGGTGAAGTCGAACGGCGCCGACCCGACGACCGGGCCCGTGACCGCTCGGCCCGTGGCCGCGTGCGCGGCCGGCGCGAGCGCGGTCGCCGCCAGCAACATTCCAATCACGAGGCTTCCACCCCGAACGAGCATGCCGTGTCCCCGCCGCATTGCATCTCCCTTCGATTGAATACGCCGTCAGTCGGTCTTGGGATCTTCCCCCTGCGCGGTGCGCAGCCGCTGGGCCAGCGTCTGCAGCAGGTTCCACGCAATCGTCGCGTTCTGCTGCACGAGCGGCCGGAACTCCCAGTAGGTCAGGCCGTAACAGACCAGGTCGCTGGTCGCGGTGATCGTCGCCGAGCGCGCGCCCTCGTCGATGAGCGCGATCTCGCCGAAGTAGTCGTCTTTGCCCAGCGTCGCGCGTTGCCTTCCGCCGATCGTGACGGCCGCTTCGCCCGACTCGATGACGAAGAACGCCGCGGCGCCCGCGCCCTCCTTGGTGACCGTCTCGCCCGCCGCGAAGCGGCGTTCCTTGAACAGCGCGGCGATACCCTCGACGTCGCGCGGGCTCATGTTGGCGAAGAACGGAACCCGCTCGATCACCTCGACCGGTCCGCTTCCCGGAGGCGGCGCGCTCGGCCGCGGTGACGATCCGGCACGAGTCACGGCACGGCACTGAAGGAGATACAGCTGCCCGCCCGCGAACGCCCATTCGATGTCGCGCGCCGGTCCGTAGACCTCATCGCACCGGGTGGCGAGCGCGCCGAGCTGGGCGAGCTGCTCGTCGTCGAGGCACAGCTGCTCGATGCGGTCCGCGGCGACCTTCTCGTCGAACGTGCCGCCGTCGGCGGAGGCGCGTATCGCGATCTTCTTGTAGCCGGGTGTGCGTTCGATCACCGTGCCCGCGTGGTCGAGGCGGAACGTATCGGGGATCACGCGTCCGGCGACGACGACCTCGCCGAGCCCCCAACTCGCCTCGATCATCCGTTCGTCGGCCCCGGTGATCGGATTCTGCGTGAACATCACACCGGCCGAGTCGGGGTCGAGCAGCGACTGGACGACGACACCGATGCTCGGGCGCGCGAAGAGCCCCACGCGCTTCCGGTAGGTGATCGCGGAGTCGGAGTTCGCCGACCACCAGATCTCACGGACGGCCGTGGCGACGTCGGCGACCGACGGCACGTTGAGCAGCGTGAGGTGCTGACCGGCGAAGCTCGCATCGGCACCGTCCTCGTCGGCCGCCGAAGACCGCACCGCGAGCGGCGCCGCCAGCGACTGGGCCGCGGTCACGAGCAGCTCGATGGCGAGCTCGTTCCCGTCGGCCACCTTGTCGACAAAGGAACCCGAGAGCGCGATGCCGGGTGGGATCGGCATCCCGTTGCGCGCCGCTGCTCCCAACCCGGTTGCCTTCGCGCCGAAGCGCGCGTCGTCGTGCGCGTCAGCGAGCGCGACGACCTCACTCATGCGGCTTCCGTCTCCAGCGCTCCATCGCGCGAGTCGATTGCCTGCGAGCCCGCGCTTGCGACGTACGCCTGGCCACTCACGCGAAGGTCACTTCCCCGGCGTCGCCGTCGACGCGCACGCGCGTGCCGTCGGCAATGAGATCAGTGGCGTTGCGAGTCCCGACCACACCAGGGATGCCGTACTCACGCGCCACGATCGCCGAGTGCGACAGCAGTCCCCCGCTGTCGGTGACGATCGCGCCGAGCAACGGCAGGAGAATGTTGAACGCCTCGGTCGTCGACTCGGTGACGAGCACGTCGCCCTGCACGATGCGGTCGAACTCGGTCGGACCCGACACGCGCCGAGCCGGCCCTTCGTACGTCCCGCCACTCGCGGCGAGACCGCGCAGCATGTTCTCCTCGTGCTCCGCTTCCGAGCTGCCGAACAACTCGCCCAGCGCGATGCCGACCGCGTGCATGACCCGGGCGACACCGGGCGGGAGGCCCGACGGGTCGGGCGGCGGTGGTGCCGGCGGCCCGAGCGACGGCGGAGCCTCTTTCGCAGTGCGCGACGAGCGTTCCGCGAAGCGAGCCGCGAGCTCGTCGGCCGACGGCCCACCCTTGCCGGTCACCAACGAGCACATCTCGCCGAAGTCGGCGTCGATGAAGTGCTCCGCGTCGTCGACGCCACCCTTGCTTTCAACCTGGCGACCGGCCGCGAGCACCGCGCGGCGCATGATGCCCGACGCCCAGATGTCGCTGAAGACGCCCCGCTCGTCGCGGATTCGGTACATGAGGCGCGCCTCGCCGACGAGCTCGTCGAACTGCGCGCGGTTCTCCTCCGGAACCTGTGACCGGATACCGGCGATGCGATCGACGACGTCGTCGGTGTCGTTTCCGGCACCGTCGACCGACAATCGGATCGACCGCAGCAGCGCGTCGGGAAGCTCGAGCGCGTACCGGCCCGAGATGTCGAAGCCGTCGAGGAGCCGGCAGCCGACGAGGTCGAGATACGCCGACATCGCGGCGCCGACGTCACCGCCCTCCGCGCGTAGCGCGGCGAGTGTCTGGCCCGGGTCGCCGTCGGAGTCGAGGAGGGCGCGGGCGTTCTTGTCGTTGTTGATCGCGGTGATGAGCCGCTCGAGCTCGCCCGACGCGCCCGCCGACACGGGGGCGGCGCCGCGCATCATCGCGAGCGATTCGGCCGGCGCGACGCCCGTCCACATGCCGAGGTGCGCGAGCAGGTCACCGACACAGATCATCGCGGCGCCGGTGAACCGCATGTGCTGGAAGATCATCTGCTTGTGGTGCTCGCGGCAGCGGGTCAGGTACGCGACCATCGCGTCGCCCGAGAGCGCGTCGCCGTCGACCGACTGCAGCTCGCGGTGCGTCTTGATCGCGGCCGGCTTGAACGTCTCGTCCCAGTCGCGCAGCTGCTCGCGCCAGAGCTTCTTCTCCCACACCTCTTCGGCGCGGGCGAACCGCTCCGGGATCTCGCTGTCGGGAGCCGGGTGCATCGCGTTGTACGCGAAGCCGTTGACGTACTGCGTCTCCAACGACTCGAGGAGCATCCCGTAGTAGGCCATGAACTCGTGCGTGCCCCGGCGGAACGGCTCGGGGTGCATCTCCGCCCAGTACCGCGTGACCGGCCGGGGGAAGTGGACCGGGTCGAGGTTCCACGACCCGGGGCCCGGGGGCTCGAATTGAAGCGCGGTCGTGCCCTTGGACATGCGTGGCCCTCCCCCTGGTGACTGCGCCGCGCGACTTGCTGCCGCCCGGCGCTCAGGAGTCTCACCGGCCGACGTGTGATCCGGCAAGAGCAACATGAGAGCCGGTGTCGGTCACGAAATGGGTTGGTACCCGGCGCGCATGATGCGCAGCCACGTGATGCGGCCCCCGCGCACGTCAAAGTAGGCCTGCTGCTCGACCGCGAACCGGCCGTCGTCGTTCCTGACCCGCAGGCGGTAGCCGACCCGTTGACGGTCGGCGACGGTGGTGCACTCGATCCCCTCCGCCACGACAACGGGATCGCACGCGGTGGCAGGATGACCCGATGGCCGAAGTGAACCGGGAGCGACTGCGCGAGCTGCGCGCATCCGAGAACCAACGGTTCCTCGACGCGCATCCGCGGTCGCTCGCCCTCTCCGAACGGGCCCGGAAGACGCTCGTCGGCGGAGTCCCGATGAACTGGATGCAGCGATGGCCGGGAGGCGTCCCGATCTTCGTCGAGGAGGCGAGTGGGGCGCACTTCGTCGACGTCGACGGTCACTCGTACATCGACTTCTGCCTCGGCGACACCGGGGCGATGACCGGTCACTCACCGCCCGCAACCGCGGCGGCGATCGCTCGGCAGGCTGCGCGAGGGATCACGACGATGTTGCCCACTGACGACGCGATCGCGGTCGGCGAGCAGCTCCAGCAGCGGTTCGGTCTCCCCTTCTGGCAGATCGCGATGACGGCCACGGACGCCAACCGGTTCGTGATCCGGCTGGCGCGCCACGCGACCGGTCGCTCGAAGATCCTCGTCTTCAACTGGTGCTACCACGGCACCGTCGACGAGACGCTGGGCGTCCTGAGCGACGGCCAGGTCCGTTCGCGACCGGGCGACATCGGACCACCGGTCGACCCCGCGCTGACGACCAAGATCGTCGAGTTCAACGACATCGACGCACTCGAAGCCGCGCTCGCGCCGCGCGACGTCGCGTGCGTGCTCGCCGAGCCCGCGCTGACCAACATCGGCATCGTCGCGCCCGATCCCGGCTTCCACGCCGCGCTACGGGAGATCACGCGCCGCACCGGCACGCTGCTCGTGATCGACGAGACGCACACGATCTGCGTCGGCCCCGGCGGCGCGACGCGCGAGTGGGGCCTCGATCCCGACTTCTTCGTCATCGGCAAACCGATCGCAGGCGGGATGCCCGCGGCCGCGTTCGGGATGACGGCCGAGCTTGCGCCGCAGCTCGCGGGCGCGCTGGGGGCCGACGAGACCGACGTCAGCGGCATCGGCGGCACGCTCACCGGTAACGCGCTCGCGCCCGCGGCCATCCGAGCGACGCTCGACTCGACCCTGCTTGCCGGCGACTACGCGCGCATGATCCCGCTCGCGGGGCGTTGGACCACCGGCGTGCACGACGCGTTCACGCAGTTCGAGCTGGCGTGGAGCGTCAACAAGCTCGGAGCCCGCGCCGAGTACTGGTTCTCACCGCCGCCGCGCAACGGTGGAGAGGCCGCAGCATCGGTCGACGAGGAGCTCGATTCGTTCATGCACCTCTGGGCGCTGAACCGGGGAGTGCTGCTCACGCCGTTCCACAACATGGCGCTCATGTCGCCGTCGACCACAGCCGCCGACGTCGACGCGCACACCGAGGCGTTCGACGCCGCGCTCGGCGCGCTCTTCAGGTAGCGCGCATCACCACTGCGGCCATCCCGAAGGCACGCTGCCCGTCGGCGGATTGTTCTGGAGCACACCGCCGGGCGCACCGAGTGACTGCAGCAAGCGGGAGAAGTTGTAGCCGAATGCCGTCGAGTTCCCCCCGTGATACTGGCCGTAGGTGCGCGCCATCGTGTCGCCGTTTCCCGAGGGATTCGCCCACCCCGTCTCGATGCCGGTCGGCCCCGCGTACACCTGCCCCAAGACGGTGTTGGAGTTCACCGACTGCCCGATCTGCACGCTGGGCTGAATGTCTTCGGCGGCGAAGACAACGAGTCCGTTCGCGGGTCCACTCGTCAGGCGATAGGCAATGAACGTTCCGCCCGGCCAGCCGCCGTTCACCGTGCTCAACACGACTCCGTCACCAATCGCGTAGATCGGGCCGAAGCCGCTGTAGTCGACTCCTTGGTCGATGCGTTCGGGCGACAGCGCGGTGATTGCGCGCAGAGGATTCGCGTACCCACCCGGCGCCGGTCCCGGAGGCGGCGGGGGCGGAAGTGGCGACGGTTGCGACGGCGGAGCAACGGGCGGAAGCGGCTGTGACGAAACGGGCCGTCGTGCGAGCGCGCGTTCGGCTGCCTGTTGGGCCGCGTCGGCCCGTTCGGCTTCGGCCTTCAGGAGAGAACGAAGGTTCCCCTTCACGCGGAGCAGCAGCGCCTCGTCGGAGGTGATCGCCGCCGTCGCGGCGCGCTGCGCGGTCGCAAGCGCGTGCAACGTTGCCGTCGCACGGGCGTGCGCGGATCGCAGCGTGCGCTCGGTCGCTTGGGTGCGCGCCTTGTCGATGACGAGCGTGTTGAGCTCGTCGTTGAGCTTGTTGTTCGCGGCGCTCAGATAGGTGTTCTGTTCCGCCGCCCGCGTCACACTCGTCGAGTTGCTGAGGACGTCGAGCGACGACGTGCCCATTCCGCCGGCGCCCATGTACGCGTCGACCGCCACTCTTCGCGCTTCGGCCGTCGCACCGGCTTCCACGCGCCGATCAACGACGAGCCGCGCACGGTCGTGCGCGATCTGCACGTCGAGCCGGATGATCTGGCCCTGGACGGCGTTCGACTTGGCGACGAGCGCTTCTGTCCGTTGGCCTTGGTCCGCGATCTTCTGCTCGAGCTGCGCGATCTGCGCGCGGTCGGAGCTCACGGTGGCGACGGCCGGCGTCACCGACGCGACCGCGCCGAGCGTTGCAAGGCTCAGGGCCGTCACCGTGGCGACGTAGACGCGCGCACGCCGACGCCCGAACACCGTCACCGTGCTACACAAGCGGAGCAAGACGAACGAAACTAGCGCGTCGACGAGGTAAAGGCAGATCGAGAGATGTTCGAGACGCTGCGCACGGTGATGAGATTCCGTGAGCTCGAGCTCGATCCGGTGGCGCGCCGGTTGCGCGGCGTCGCCGACATCGAAGACCTGCGGCGGATCGCGCGGCGGCGGCTCCCCCGTGGGGTGTTCGACTACATCGACGGCGGGGCCGAGGACGAAATCACCCTCGCGCGCAACACGACCGCGTTTCGGGAGATCGAGTTCCGGCCACGCGTGCTGCGCGACGTCGGCGTCGTCGACACGACGACGCAGCTCCTCGGCCGCACATTGCCGTTGCCGCTCGTGCTCGCACCGACCGGCTTCACGCGCATCGTCTGCCCCGAGGGAGAGCTCGCGGTGGCGCGCGCGGCGGCCGCGGCCGACCTGCCGTACACCCTGTCGACCCTGAGCACGCGATCGATCGAGGAGGTCGCTGAGGTCTCGCAGGGACCGAAGTGGTTTCAGGTGTACGTGTGGAGAGACCGCGACCTCATGGAGTCGATGCTCGACCGCGCGAAGGTCGGCGGGTACGAGGCGATCGTCATCACGGTCGACACCGCGATGCTCGGCCGGCGCGAGCGCGATGTCCGGCGCGGATTCACCCTTCCGCCGAAGCTGGGCCTGTCGACGCTGCTCGACGGCGCCGTTCACCCCGCGTGGACGTTGGCATTCGCGCGGTCCGAACCGATTGTGTTCGCGAACGTCGCCGGTGGTGGCGTCGACGACGGGCGCGATCCCGTGACCCTGTCCGAGTACATCGGCGCGCAGTTCGATCCGAGCCTCTCGTGGAGCGACGTTGCGTGGTTCCGGTCGCGGTGGGACGGGCCAATCGTGCTCAAGGGGGTCCAGTCGGTCGACGACGCGCGCCTTGCGGTCGACGCCGGCGTCGACGCGGTTGCGTTGTCGAATCACGGTGGACGTCAGCTCGACGGTGCGCCCCCGCCGATCGAGCTCGTCGCGCCGGTGGCCGAAGCGGTCGGCGGTGCGATCGAGATCATCTGCGACGGCGGGGTTC
Source organism: Acidimicrobiia bacterium (assembly GCA_038240075.1). GTDB lineage: Bacteria > Actinomycetota > Acidimicrobiia > IMCC26256 > PALSA-610 > DATBAK01. Next base: position 5,315 of record JBBSEC010000041.1, on the reverse strand, counting down.
GCCGCGGCAGCGACATCGCGAAGGCACTCGCGCTCGGTGCCACGGCGTGCATGATCGGTCGGCCGTATCTCTATGGTCTCGCCGCCGGCGGAGAACGCGGGGTCGCAGCGGTGATCGATCAGCTGGCCGGCGGGCTCGCGCGCACGATGGCGCTCATCGGTGCTCGCGACGTTGGTTCGCTCACGCCCGCGCTCGTACGCTCGCGGTCATGACCAACGCCGAGCAGCGCGAGTACTGGAACTCCGAAGAGAGCCAACACTGGGTCCGGCAGCAGGATGTCTACGACCGGTTGCTGGAGCCGTTCGGTGCCCGCGCGATCGAGGCGGCGGCGCTCGCACCGGGCGATCGGGTGCTCGACATCGGCTGCGGGTGCGGCGCGACCACGCTCGCTTCCGCGCGCGTCACCGCGCCGGGCGCGGCGCTGGGTCTCGACCTCTCGGAGCCGATGCTCACCGTCGCTCGCGATCGCGCGCGGCGCGACGGCCTGGACAACGCGAAGTTCCAGGTCGCCGACGCGCAATCGCATCCGTTCGACGCGGACGACTTCGACATCGCGATCAGTCGCTTCGGCGTGATGTTCTTCGACGACCCCGTGGCAGCCTTCACCAACATCCTCCGGGCGCTCCGGCCCGGTGGTCGCATCGCATTCGCGTGCTGGAGGAACTTGGTCGAGAACGAGTGGCTCGCGGTTCCCCGCGGTGCAATTCAGCAACACGTTCCCCTCCCGGACGCCGGGCCACCCGACGCGCCGGGTCCGTTCGCGTTCGCCGACGAGGCGCGCGTGCGTGGCATCCTCACCGCGGCCGGCTTCACCGACGTCAAGCTCGACTCTGCGCACGAATCCATGCTGTATGCCGGTCTCGACGCCCGTGGGGTCGTCGAGTTCGTCCGCCGGACGGGGATGGGCCGCGCGCTTGTCGCGAGCGCCGAGCCCGCCGTTGTCGAGAAGGCGCTCAACGCGGCACACGCTGCGCTCACGCCGTACGAGACCAGCGAAGGTGTCCGCATCTCCGGCACCGCATGGGTGGTGCAGGCGCGCGCGTAAACGGGGCGAGCGATTCTCACGAAGCGCACGGGAGGGTCACAGCGCAAACTCAGCCGGGGGCCCCAACGTGGGACCAACCCCCGAACAGGACGACTGAGAAATGGCGACGTCTCACGCGACGAATGACCCCACTCCCGAAGAGCGGGCGGCGCGGCTCATGGCCGGCCGCCGCGACCCGAAGGCGGCGCGTGAAGCACGCGCCGCGCAGCAGCGGCGAGTCCGTGTTGTCACCCGGTTTGCCCTCGCCGGCGGCCTCGTCGGCACCGGAGCTCTGACCGCCGTGGTCCAACACCAATCGGCGACGACGAACAAGACGGCGACCGTGCAGAGCACCTCTGTCCCGAGCAGCAGCGCGACGGCGAACGGCGCGACGACGAACGCCGCCACCGCGCCGCAGAGCCCGGCAACCCAGCCCGCCGCCACCAGTCAGGCGGCGCAGGTCGTTTCGGGCGGCTCGTGATGTTGGCCGCCAACAGCCAGGCCTACTGGTTCCTCACCCGCAGCACCGGGGTCGCGACCCTCGTCATGCTCACCGGCTCGGTCCTGCTCGGAATCGTCACCGCCCGGAAGTGGAAGAACGCCCATTGGCCGAGGTTCGTCACCGAGAACCTGCACCGCAACGTCTCCTTCCTCGTGGTCGTCTTCCTCGCGATCCACATCGTCACCGCGATCGCCGACCGCTATGCGCCCATCCAGCTCGCCGACGTCGTCATCCCCCTCCACGGCACCTACCGACCGGTGTGGCTCGGGCTGGGCGCGCTGGCGTTCGACATGCTCGCCGCGCTCATCATCACCAGCGTCTTGAAGGCGCGGATCGGAGTCCGGCGCTGGCGTCAAATCCACTGGTTGGCGTACGCATGCTGGCCCGTCGCGTTGCTGCACGGTCTCGGCACCGGCAGCGACAGTCGAACGACATGGATGCTTGCGATCGACGCGCTGTGCGTCGACACTGTCGCGGCCGCCGTCATCTGGCGCGCCGGGATCGTCTCCGAAACACGCCACCGACGGTTCGCCGTCGGCTCGAGCCTCGCCGGCGTCGCGCTCGTCGCCGGATTCGCTCTGCTCGGACCGCTCCAGCCCGGCTGGGCCGGCCGGGCCGGCACCCCCGCCAGTCTCCGGCAAAGCGCGACGACCGCCGGCGCGGTGCGTACAGACGACACCTAGCCACGGCGACGCACTGCGGCCTGAAATGATGGCCGTGTGCGCAGCGACACGTCGACCATGCCGGTCGAGATCTGGTCCGACGTCGTGTGCCCGTGGTGCTACATCGGCAAGCGCCGGTTCGAGCACGCGGTCGCGTCGTTCGGCCATCCGGTCGAGATCGTGTGGCGCAGCTACGAGCTCAACCCGAATGCGCCGCCGTTGCGTGAGGGCTCTTCGGCCGAGCGCATCGCCCGGAAGTACGGGATCAGCGTGGAAGCGGCCGCGGCGCAGTACCAGCGCATCACTGATCTCGCCGCGGCCGAGGGCCTCGACTACCGCCTCGACCAGGCGCGGTGGGGACGGTCGTTCGACGCCCACCGCCTGTTGCACCTCGCCGGGGAGCGGGGCATCCAGGACGCCGTGAAGGAACGGTTCCTGGCCGGCTACCTGCAGGAAGGCGTCGCGATCGGACTCCCGGAGGAGCTCGCGCCGCTTGCGGTCTCCGCCGGCCTCGATGCCGGCGAAGTCGAAGCCGTGCTCGCCGGCGACGCGTTCAGCGAAGCAGTACGCGCCGACGAAGAACGCGCGCTCGAGATCGGCATCACCGGCGTCCCGTTCTTCGTCATCGACGGCCGTTTCGCGATCCCCGGCGCGCAAGACCTCGAGACGATGCTCGCCCTGCTCGAACGGGCGTGGAACAAGCGGGAGTCGGAGGGCTCGGCCGCCGCCGACCGATGAACCGATCGCTCGCGAGCGCGTTGCTCGTCGTCGTCATGGTGGTCGCCGGCTGCTCGAGCGCGCACGCCCCCACCGCGGCCGCCGCTCAGCGTCGAGATCTCGCGGCGCGGTACCTGGCGATCGCGACGGTCGGCAACCGTGGTCTCGAAGTACTCGACCAGCTGACGGAACGCGACCACGACGATCTGGCTGCCGCGCGAACGGATCTGCGCGCCGCGGCCGCCACCGAGCGTCGGTTCGACCGCAGCCTTCTCGCCATCACCTTTCCACCGGCCATGGAGGCGACGGCCCACGCGCTCGTCCGCGTCAACGAGTCGCGGGCCACCCTCACCACCGCCGCGGCGGCTGCCGTCTCGCTCGAGCAACTGCATCGCGATGAGCGGCAACTCGCGACGGCGAACGACGCCGTCGAACGTCAGGTCAAGAGCCTCCGAGCACAACTCGGGCTCCCTGCTCCTGACCCCAGCTGATTCGCCGGCCCTAGTCGATGGTGTCGGCCGGTTCGGCTCGGCCGTAGAGGTCACCGAACGCGAAGTCGCAGCCGGCGTCGATGAGCAGGTCGGCCTGTGGTTCCGAGTCGACGCCCGCCGCGGCAACCGGCACATCGTTCTCGCGGGCGAGCCTCACGATGACCGACACCGCGCGCGCAGCATCGGCGTCGGTCACGGCCGCGGTCGTGAGCCGCGGCGAGATGTGGAGCTCGTCGAACGGGTGCTCCAGGAGCGCTCGGGCGTCGGATCCGTTTTCGACACCGGTCAGCACGAGCGCGACGCCGGCATCACGCAAGGTCTCGAGCGCGTCGCGAAGCGCGGGCGCCCAACGGTCGAGCAGCGGACGCGCGACCTGGAGACGGAGCTGACTCGTCGACAGGAAGAACGCGTCGGCGATCTCCGAAAGGAACTGCTCGGTGCGAACGTCGGCGATGAGCCGTCGCGACACGGGCGTGTAGAGACGGAGCGGCGCGTCCCCGACGGCGAGGGTCACCACCGCCGCGAGCTCGCGCGCGACGTTGAGGTCGACCTGGCTGGCGAGTGGCGTGTCGGCGATCATGCCGATGAACTCGGAGGCCTCGAGCGCTCCGAGGCGTCGGTGGTGCCAGCGCGCCATCCCGCGGTAGCCCACCAGCCGACCGGAACGCAGGTCGACAACGGGCTGCGCGTACGGCCGCACGTCGCCGCGACTCAGCGCCACTCGGAACTCGGCCATGCTCGCCGACTCCTCGGCGGGGTCGGACACGGTGCCGGGCCCGCCGGCATCGACGTCGCGAACGGCCGGCTCGTTCGACATCGCCGCCGACGCGCGTTCGATCAGGTCAGTGGGCACGTCACTCCATGTACTCACGGCTGCCCCACACCGGACGGACGCGGCGATCTCCCCGCCGGCGGTCGTGACCGGAGGGTCGATCAGAGACTCGTACGTCATCTGCGCGACGCGCAACGCCTCGCCGTAGCTCCGAACCGCGCCTAGGAGGAGCCCGAGGCGATGCTCGCCGACGCGGCCGACAATGTCGTTCGTGCGCGCCAGCCGGCTCAACCGGCCTGCGAGTGATCGCAGGACCGCACCATCGACGTCGACGAGCACGAGCGCGCAAGGATCACCGTCTCGAGGGCCGTTCGCGAGCGCGCGCCGCACGCGGTCGGCGAACGCCGAGCCCGTCAACAACCCGGTCTCCTCGTCGACTTCCGACGCACCACCGACACGGGACACACCGGCTGGAGCTGGACGCGGCACTTCGCGCGCGTAGACGACGAGCTCGTTGACCTCACCGCCGGGGCCGATCTTGGCGCTCGTGGAGACGTACATCGCCACCGGACCTTCACCGGCGACATTGACGCGGACCTCTCCGCTCCACGCGCCGGTTCGCACCAGCTGCGGACGGGCGACTTCGTAATAGAAGGCGAATTCATCCAACGGAAAGATGTCGGCCAGCGTCGCGTCAGCGAGATTCACGATACCGAGTCGTTTGCGAGCGGCCGCGTTCAGATACAGCAGATGACCCCACGGATCCGCGACCCCGACGAAGTCCGTCGTCTGCTCGGCAAACAGCAGCAACTGCGCCGAGATATCGGCGGTACCACCCGCGTCCAAGCTTGGCCCCCCCCATCCCGACGTGCCAAAGCTTGTCAGAAAGATTCTCTTCACACCAGAGGTCGCACGCACAACGTCCATAGATCGCGCGCCATATGACGAATACACTTCTCTGATGTTCTTTCGCGTGTTGGGGCGCGTCGCGGTGGTCGGCGACGCGGGCGAGCTGATCGAGATCGGCGCGCCGCGGCAGCGCGCGCTGCTCGCGCGTTTGATCCTCGACACGAATCGACTCGTGAGCGGTTCGTCTCTGGTCGAGTCGCTGTGGAGTGAACATCTGCCCCTTCATCCCCAAACCGCG
>JBBSEC010000040.1:0-36428 GCA_038240075.1 Acidimicrobiia bacterium | reverse complement strand
GCCATGCAGGTGGGCATGCAGAGAATCGTCGCCGCCGCCCACCGCGTCGGCGGCTCATCGTCTGCTCAGGACGATCGATCACCGATCTTGGCGACGACGGAACGCAGGCTCTCGGGAACGGTGTGCGCGTACACCTTCATGAGCATGTCGGGGCTGTGCCCGAGGATGTCGGCCACAGCTCGCAGCTCACCGAGATCGGCCGAGTGTCGGACCATGAGTGTCGCTGCGGTGTGTCGCAAGCCATGTGACGTCAGGCGTGGAAGGCCAGCCCTCTGAATCAGCCGCTCCAGGATGGCGTCAAAGTTGCGGGGCTCGACGTAGTTGCCGTTCCGAGTCGTGACCACCAGGTCGAGGCCGATCCACGCTGCGCCCGCCTGCAGGCGCTCGGCGTTCTGTGCTCGGCGGTGCGACTTCAGACCCACCATCGTCGCTTCGTCGACGGGCATGGTGCGTCGTGAACGGGCGCTCTTGCCCGGAGTCCAGACAACGCCACCCTTCACCTCCACGAGGCCCTCGTCGATCTCGACCGTGCCGTTCCGGAAGTCGATGTCGTCCCATTTCAACGCGAGCAGCTCACTGCGACGCAGGCCGTACAGCGCCTCGAGGCGGATCGGCGCGGCGAGGCGGTGGCCGACGATCGCGGCGAGGAACGTCGCGACCTGTTGCTCGTCCCAGCTCGGCGTGTCGCGGATCAACCCCGGCTTCACCACGGCGCGCGGCATCGGAACCCGCGCCGCAGGATTGCGCGGGATGAGGCCCTCGTCGGTCGCGTCCGCGAGGGCAGCCTTCAGTGTGTTGCGGAAGATCTGGATGCTGCGCCGCGAGTACGTGCCGCCCTGCGCCAGATCCTCGAGCCAGCGCGCAATGTCTTCGCGGTCGAGCCGATCGAGACGGACCGGGCCGAGCGCTCGGTCGATGTGACCCGCGGCCCATTCGTACTGATCCTTGCCCTTCACCGAGATGTCGGTCTTCGATGCAAGCCACCGGTGGACCAACCACGAGACCGTGCCCCGCGCGACCGGACCCTCGCCCGATACGGCGGCGTCGGTCGCAGCCTTCTGCGCCGCGCGCCGGCTCGGATAGGTGCCGATTTGGCGCGGGCGCGCCGTTCCGGTCGTCGTTTCCATCCCGTCGATCCGAACGGCCCACCGCCCGCGCTGCTGGCGAACAATCGGCCGTCCTGTCGCTTTCCAGACCATCCAGTGCCGCCTCGTTCTGATACATCCTTGATACATCGACGAACGCCGATGCAAAAACCCCGCCCGGAGGGCGGGGCCAGAGTACAGAAGTCCTGGTCAGAACGCTAGTGACTGGTGGAGACGATGGGATTCGAACCCACGACCCCCTGCTTGCAAAGCAGGTGCTCTGCCAACTGAGCTACGTCCCCGGCAGTGCAGATGGTAGGTGGCGCTATCCGACCGCTGCGCCCTCGAAGGTGGCGACCCGCACGCCACGTTCCGACAGCTCGGCGAGGAACGGCACGGGATCGACGAGGGCGCCGAGGCCGTGCACGCCGGGGCGGTGGATCGTCGCACCCCCGGCTCCGCACAGCTGGGCGGTCGTGAGCGCGAGCACCATCCCCGCGGCGACCGCCGTGCGTTCGATGACCCCGTAGACGACGACGTCGCGCGCCCGACCGCGTCGGCCGTAGACCTCGACCCGCGTCGCGCCCCACTCGCCTTCGTCGCCGACCCGCCGGCGCACTCCGATCCGGCGGCGCTGGGCCTCACCGAGACGCACACCGACGCACGGCACTCCCGGGAACGCGTCGACGAGCAACGAGACCCCGGCGGTCACGGTGCGGCAGTCGCGCGCGCCGATCGGCTCGGGAAACCACACGATCTCCTCGGCCGGACGCGCCGTTGATCGCCATGCGCCCTCGTACCAATCGCGCGCCGGAGCAGAGCGCTCGGCACGAACCGACGCCACGCTCGCCGGACCTGAACATCCGAAGCGCGCGATCGCGATCTCGTCGACCTCGTCGAACGCCATCGCGCCATGCCGCGCGAGCACATCGGACAAACCCGGAGCGAGGCCGCAACCGAGCGCGACCGTGCTCCCACGCGCTCGCGCGGTCGCGGCAAGCGCGCGCAGGCGATCGATCGTCGGTGCGGCATCGGCACACGACGCGACCGCGATGCCCTGCTCGACCGCGGTGGTGACCACCCGCACGTCGAGGTCGTCGGGAAGCGCGCACGCGACCGCGTCGACATCGGGGAGCGGATCACCGGGACGAAAATCGCTCGCTTCGGCGCGTTCGCCGAACGTCTCCGCGAGCTCGGCGACCGTGCGGTTGCGGTGACCCGCAATCAGCACGCGATCGATGCCCTCGGTCTCCACGAGCTGCCGAGCCGCGCGGAGCCCGACATCGCCGAGCCCGACGAGCAGGACGCGGCTCACCGGAAATCGGGGCCTTCGAGCTCCCGCCACCCCCCTTGGGAACGGGGAACCGACGTCTTGCTGCGGAAGCGGGCCATCCCGCCGATGATTCCGGCGACGCCGAGCACCAACATCACGCGGCGGAAGGCTTTCATCGGCGGCAGTGTACCGACGGAAGCCGAAGACCCACCGCAGACGGCGCCGGCCGCAGAGGAAGCCCGGCTACGGCGTGTTCGCGGCGACGTAACTGCGATACACGGCCAGCAACGCGTCCTTTTGCTCGTCGCTCAGTGCCGCGTCGGAACGAATCGCGGCTTCGGTCGCGCCGGCCGCGGCGTCGAGACCGCCGAGCCCGGCCTCGGCGAGCAGGGTCTCCGCGGAGAGGCCGAGCGCACCGGCGATCGAGCTCAGCACTCGCACCGACGGTGCGTGCAGGCCGCGCTCGATCTGGCTGAGGTACGGGTTGGAAACACGCGCGCGCTCGGCGAGATCGCGCAACGACAACTTTGCGAGTCGTCGTTGCGCCCGGATGAACTCGCCGAGCGCGTCGACATGCTGCTGCCAGGGATCGCCGGTCACGTCGGACCGTCGAGGGCAGGTGAACCGGGAACCGGAACCGGAATGATCCGAGTTCAGGCCGGGTGAACGTCGGTCGACGGCTTCAGCGCGTCGGCGACCTTCGTGGCGAAGTCGTGCTGCGAGCGCAGGAACGACTCGACGGCATCGAAGCCACGGTCGATGTAGGGAGTCGCCTCCGGAAGGCGGCTCGCGAGGCGAGCGGCCGACTCGGGGAGGAGCGTCTCGGCCTGCTCGGTGACCCACTCGAGCGTGGTGACCACGCCTTCCTGGACGGTCTGGACGGCGGTCAAGAGTTGGGCCTGGACCTCGTTGGCGATCTCGGTCACGGTCATGGGGGAGCTCCTTCGTCGGGTCTCGCTGGCGGTGCTCGCGGACTTGTCCGGAGCGGCGTGTGCTAAGTATAGTTTGCAACTTCGCCACGATGTCAAGCTGAAGGGACGGCCGAGGTGCCGGGAATCGGATTGGTCCTGGGTGCGGGCGGCGTCGTCGGCCACGCCTTCCATGCCGGCGTGCTCGCCGCGGTCGTCGAAGCCACGGGCTGGGATCCGCGGGAAGCCGACGTGATCGTCGGGACGTCGGCGGGCTCGGTCGTCGGCGCGCTCTTGCGGGCGGGCGCCTCGGCACCGGATCTCCTCGCCCGCGCGTCGGGCGACCCCGTTTCGGCTGCCGGACAGCGGCTCATCGCTCGCGTCGACGCCGCGCAGCGAAACCTCTCCCCGATCCCCGCACGGCCGGAACGCAGCGGCATCCCGGTGATGTCGGCACCGGCCGCGCTGGTGCGCGCCGCTCGCCAGCCGTGGAAAACACGGCCCGGCGCGATCGCGGCGGCGATCCTCCCCGAGGGCCGCATCCCGACCGAGCTCGTCGCGGCCGGGCTGCGCCCGCTGTTCACGGGTTGGCCCGACGCGCCGTTGTGGATCAACGCGGTACAGCTCGACACCGGGCGCCGCGTCACGTTCGGTCGCGACACGATCGCGAACGTCGACGTCGCCGACGCGGTTGCGGCGTCGTGCGCGATCCCTGCGTTCTTCGCGCCGGTCGTCATCGACGGGGTCCGCTACGTCGACGGCGGCGTGCACTCACCCACGAACGCCGATCTGCTCGCGGGTCTCGGGCTCGACCTGGTTGTCGTCAGCTCGCCGATGTCGATCGCCGGGAACGGATTGCGCGTTGCGGCCGATCAGCCCGCCCGCCGCTTCTCGCGCTTCGCCCTCGGTCGTGAAGTCGCGCGCGTGCGTCGTGCAGGGACGCCCGTGCTCACCTTCCAACCGACTGCGGCCGACATCGGGGTCATGGGCTTCAACGCGATGGACGAATCGCGTCGCGCGCCCGTCGCCCGCGCGACGTTCGAGTCGGCGCTCGAGCGGATCGCGCGCACCGACACGGTCGACCGCGCCGCGGTGCTCAGGAGCTCGGCGTCGTCACGGACAGCTTGAGCAACTCGATCATTCCCGCCTCGATACCGCCGCACAGCACCGCGATGTCGGGGGCGGTGTCGAAGTCGCCGGTGACGCCGTAGTTGAGCATGCCGTTGTAGGAGAAGATCGCGACGCCGATCCGGACGCTGCTCGCGAGAGGAACGAACGGGAACGCCTCGAGCATCGGGCGTCCGCACGCGAACAGCTGCCACTGCGGGCCGGGAACGTTCGTCGTCACCGTGTTGACGTTGCGTTGCGGGATGCGCATCGCGACGCGCGTTCCGAGCGAGAGCAGCAGCGACGGTGCGAACCCGGTCAACGACGTGAGCACCTCGCCCGCGACCGCCTGCTTCGATTCCTTCAGGCCATCCATCTGCGACCGGATCGCGGAGAGGCGTTCGCCAGGATCGTCGATGCCGACGGGAAGCTCTGCGATCATCGCCGACACGCGGTTGTTGTAGGTGCCACGCTCTCCCGGCGTTCGCACCGACACCGGAACGAGCGTGCGAACGACACGGTCGGTCACCGACTCGTCGCGCGAGAGCAGCAGATCGCGGAAGCCGCGCGTCAACACCGTCAGCACAACGTCGTTGACCGTGCCGCCGAGCGCCTTGCGCACCGACTTCACGTCGGTGAGCGTGGTGCGGGCCCAGTCCCAACGCCGGTGCGGCCCGATCGGACCGTTGAGTGTCGACGGCTGTGTCGGCCGCACGACTCCCGTCCACGAGCGCATTCCCTTGGCGAACTCGCCGAGTTGCCCGAGTGCCTGTCGAGGCGCACGCGTCGCGGAGCGGGCCGCGCGCAGTTGCTCGTACGGGCTCGCAACCAGATCGACGAGCGCGTCGCCGATCAACCGCGCGTCGCTCGGCTCGCGATCGGGATGCCACGAGTCGGGCATCGGCGCCGGGGGCTCGGGCTCCGAATCGAGCACGACCGCGAGCAGGTCGGTGCCGGACACGCCGTCGACCATGCAGTGGTGCACCTTCGAGACGAGCGCCCAGTGCCCGTTCTCGAGGCCCTCGACCATCCACATCTCCCACAACGGCTTGTGCCGGTCGAGCTGTTGCGACATCACACGGCCGACGAGGTTTCGCAGCTGGCGGTCGCCTCCGGGCGACGCGAGCGCGGTGTGGCGAAGGTGGTAGCCGAGGTTGAAGTGCGGATCGTCGACCCACAGCGGCCGGCCGAGCTGCAGGGGTACGAACCGCACCTTCTGGCGGTACCGCGGGACGGCCGGGAGCTTGCCCGCGACCATCGCCTCGAACTGCTCGTAGTGGGGCGCGGGCCCTTCGAACACGGCCACCGAGCCGATGTGCATGTGGCTCACGGCGTCCTCGATGTGCAGGAACGACGCGTCGAGCGGGCTCATCCGATCCATCTACGACCTCCGTCTCCCGACCTGCGCTCATCGGAGGCTAACGCCCGGTTCCTGCGGGGCCTAGGGGCGGAATGGTGTCTTCGCGGCCTTTGGGCCGGGCACTGATCAAGGGGGCGCCACGTCGGGACGATGAGTGCACATGAGTGATGGTGCGCGGGCCCACGACGAACAACGCCGCCGCGACGAGGGATCGACCTCGTTGGCCCCCAACGTCATCGCCTACGCCGTCGGACCCCTCGCATTGGCAGTGCTCCTTGCCTTCCGTCACTTCGGTCTCGTCGCGCAAGAGCCGGTGTGGCTGTACGCGGTCGCGCTCGTCGGCTCCGGTGTCGTCAGCCGGATCGTGGAGAAGTGGCGTTACTCGAGACCCGGTTCGCTGCGGCTACACGCGCGCGTCATCGTGCACGTGCTGGCCGTCACGGCCGTCATCTACCTGAGCGGGTGGGGACCTGCGCTCGGAATGGCGTACACCTTCTCCGCGCTCGCCGACATGGAGCAGTCGGGCGCGAAGGCGTGGAAGGCCGCGCTCGGATGGTCGGTCGCGGGTTGCGCGGTCGGTCAGGCCCTCGTGTGGCAAGGCTGGGCACCGTCGCTGATGAGCCGTTCGCAGGCGGAGACCATCGGAGCGTTGGGCGCGTTCGTGTTCGCGATCGCGATCCGCATGGCGGGCGCGGCGGGTGAGCGCAAGGAGCACGCGGAGGAGCTGCTGGCGCACCGCGCGCTGCACGATCCGCTGACTGGGCTGTCGAACCGTCAGCTGCTCGTCGACCGCCTGACGCACGTCATCGCGATGGCACAACGGCGCGGCGGAGTGCCGCCGGTCGTGATGTTCCTCGACCTCGACCGCTTCAAGCTCGTCAACGACACGTTCGGGCACCGCGCGGGCGACGACCTGCTCGTGCAGGTCGCGGACCGGCTCCTCGACGTCCTGCGGGTCACCGACACGCTCTCGCGCTTCGGCGGCGACGAGTTCGTAGTGTTGTGCGAGGACCTCTCGACGACCCAGACGGTGGCGATGATCACCGACCGCATCCAGGGCGTGTTCGCCGAGCCGTTCGAGATCGCCGGTGAGCACCTGAGCATCTCGGTCAGCATCGGTGTCGCGTCACTCGACGACGCGGTCACCACGACCGAGGTGTTGCTGAGCGACGCCGACGCCGCGATGTACTTCGCCAAGGCGCACGGCGCCGCGGGCAAGGTGCAGCTCTTCGACCAGGCCACTCGGGGCGCGGCGCGCAATCGCGTCCGCACCGAGACCGCGCTCGCGCACGCGCTCGCTCGCGACGAGCTCCGGCTGCACTACCAACCGATCGTGCAGATCGCGACGCAACGCATCGTCGGCGTCGAGGCGCTCCTGAGTTGGCAGCATCCGGAGCGGGGCCTGATCGGACCGTCGGAGTTCCTCGAGCTCGCCGAACGGACCGGGACGATCATCCCGATCGGCGACTGGGTCCTCACCGAAGCGTGCACCGCCGTCGCGCAGTGGAACCGCCGGCGCTCGCCCGACGACCGGCTCAGCCTCAGCGTCAACCTCTCACCGCGCCAGCTCGCGGAGGCGAACCTCGTCGAGAAGATCGCGCGGTTGATCACCGAGAAGAGGATCGACCCGCACGAGCTGCGGCTGTCGTTCGAGCTCACCGAGACGTTCGTCGCGGTCAACGAAGAACGCGAACGCGCCCGCCTCGTGCAGCTGCACGAGCTCGGCATCACGCTCTCGGTCGACGACTTCGGCACGGGCTACTCGTCGCTCGCGTACGTCAAGGACCTGCCCGTCAGCGTCGTGAAGATCGACCGCAGCTTCGTCGAAGGCATCGAGACCGATCCCCGTCATCAGGCGATCGTGCGGGGCGTCATCGAGCTCGCGCACAGCATCGCGTTGCACGTCGTCGCCGAAGGCATCGAGACCGAGGCGCAGTACCGCATCCTCGCCGAGCTCGGCTGCGATTTCGCGCAGGGATACCTGCTCGGGCGGCCTCAACCCGGCGAGCCGGAACGGCAGGCGACTGCGGGGCCCGCGCCGGACGCGAACGCGCCGCGCCTCGTCTCGCGGGTCTGACTCAGGACCCGAGGATCTGCACGAGCAACGCGCGATCGCCCGGCTCGATGTCGAGGCCGAGCGCAAGCTCGAGCGCGCGCGGGCTCATCTTGTTCGCGGTCTTCTGCACGACGTCGGCGAGCTTGTCGGGTTCCAGGCGCGCCGCAAGATCGTGCAGCTGGGTCTCGACGAACACGAGGCACAACGCGTCCTCGAGCACCTGCACGTCGGGGTCGCTGCCGAGACCGCGTTTGCGCACGAGATGCTGCACGCGTGTGATCGTCGACTCGTCGTAGCCAACCGCCTCGAGGATCTCGGCGACCTCACGCGCGTGCTGGTCGTGCAGCGTGCGCCGCCACTTCAAATAGCCGGCGCGCCCCTCCGGATACGACGCGCGGGGAATCGTCCAGCGCCGGAGGTGATGCGCACGCGCGGCCACCAACAGCGCTTCGTCAGCCGCGGGGTCGAGCCGACTGACCCATCGGGTCACGAGCTCCGCGTGCGCGAGCTCCTTGGGTCGGCGCTCGCCGCCGACGACGATCTCGTTCGGATCGGCCGCGTTCGCGGCGTCGATCGCCGCGACCGCGCGATTGAGTCGGTCTTCGTCGATGCCGCGACGCACGCCAGAACTATGGCACCCGCACCGGGCCGTCTAGGGGTTCACGGGAGTCCGCACGTTCGTGAAGGTCACGATCGTGATGCCCTTGTTCACGTTGAAGGTCGCGGTCCCGCCGGCCAGGTTCTTCGACACGATGGTGCCGTTGTCGATCGCGATGTCGCTGACCGCAACGGTGGCCGTCGCCTTCTCGGTGACCTTGATCGCAACCGGCAGAGCCGTCGAGTCGACCAGCGGCACGGTCACGGAGATGCCCGAGCACGAACCGGGTGTCGTCGCCGCCGTTCCGGTCACCGTGTTTCCGTAGGCCGTGTAGCTGTAGGTGAAGTGGAACGTGATGCCCTGCAGGCTGGGCTCGGAGCTCACCTTGCAGATCTTGAACTGGCCGGTGTTCACCGCATTCGTGAAGGTCACGACGGTCTCGTTGGCGACACCGCCGAATGGGGTGAGGACCGTTGTCGGGTTGTCGCCCGGGCCGGTGACGAGCCGCCCGGTGGTCGCGGTCACGCTCACCAGGTGGAAGTTGGTCGAGGTCGCCTCTTCGATCGTGGCGGTGCCGACCGGAACCAACATGGGCTTCGAGCACTCGCCGGCGCGCACCAAGAGCGGCGGGCCGCCGTTGACCGAGAACTCGAAGGTTTGCGTCTTCGTCGACGCATCGGCCGCGGCCTTGCACACCTCGAGGGTGCCGGAAGCCCGGTTCGTGAACGTCGACGTCGAGATGCCGCTCCCGACCGTCAGCTTCGCGGTCGGCGCGGCGCTGCCGGCGTCGAGCCCGGCCGGATCCACGCTCACGCCGACGACCGCAGCGCCCGCGAACGCCTTCTCGGTGATCGACACCGCCGAACCGATCGGCAGCGCGGTCGGGTCGATCACGCACTCCGTCGTCCCCGCGTCGCCTGCTGCAAACGACAGCGTATGCGTGCCGTTCACGTCGGCGACGGTGAACGAGAACGTCTGGCCGGCCAACGCGTCGCTGTCGTCGGTGAGCGTCTTGCAGACCTTGATCAACGCGGTCGCGGTCGAGTTCTCGAAGTTGACGACCGTCTCCGTCGAGCTGTCACCAAGTACGACCTTCACGGTGGCCGTGCGATCGGCGAAGTCGCTGCTCACGACGCGCCCTGCGGGCGTGGCCTCGATGTCGGTGACGAAGTACGGGTTGCGCGCCGTCTCGGTGACGGTCGCGTTGCCGCCCGCCACCTGAATCGGTGAGGTGCAGTTGCCGACGGCAACCGACTCTTTGATCGGCACGCCGGCGGCGTCGGTGATCGTGAAGTCGAAGCTCCCCGTCACGTAGCCATCACCCGCGCTCTTGCAGACTTCGATGAAACCGGTCTGCGAGACGCCATGAAGGTTGTTCGTGTAGGTGACGACCGTGACGCCGGAGCCGATCGTCGCGGTCACGGTTCCGGCCGCGGTGTTGACGTTGGTTCCGCGCCCGTCGGAGACGGTGATCCCGGCCGCGTTCACACCGGGAGAGGCAGCCTCGGCGATGTTGACCTTCGTCCCGAGCTTGTACGTGTGCACCGGGCCGCAGTTCGGGGAACCGGGTGCGCCTGCCGTGACGTTGTACGCCGCGCCGCCGTTCTCGGTGAAGCTGAACTTGTCACCGATGATGCTCGGTGAGTTCGCGGTGACCTGCTTGCAGATCTTGAGGCCGAGTGCCGGTACCGACGCGTTCGTGTAGGTGACGACCGTCTCACCCGACGGCTTCGTGCCCGCGGCCACCTTCACGACGATCGTGCCGGTCGCGAGGTCGACCGACACCGCGCCCTTCGCCTTGATGGCCTTGACCGTCGTCCCCGAGGTCGGCTGCTCGACGACGGTGTTCTTGCCCGCGGGCGTCGTGATCGCCGCGCTGCAACCGCCGCCGACCACGTTGAACGGGGTGCCGCCGTTGAGGGTGAACGAGAACGACTGCCCGCTCATCCCGTTCTTGGCCGACTTGCAGATCTCGATGAGGCCGGTGTTCCCGGTCGCGGCCGTCGCCGCCTGCACCGGTACAGCCAGGAACCCGCCGACCGTCACCGAGAGCAGTGACGCCCACAGCCAGAACCGCGACTTCCGCCCGTGTTGCCCGTGTCGCACAACGCCTCCTGTTGTCCCGGCGCGCGCGTAGAAAGTTCCCCGCGCCCGTGAAGATCTGCCTGCCCGTCCGCCCGGTTGGCACCAGCTCACGCCCCATTGGTGCTGGTCGATACGCCCAACCAAAGTGATTTCTATACCGCGAGGGGTGGTCGGGGCAATGGCTGCCGGACGTATCTCCCCTACTCAGCAGGCCGAACGGAGCAGAACGTCACCTGGCTCGACGCCGCTTCACTGGTCGACTCGAAGCGGACCAGCTCGGTTCGGAACCCCACTCCGGCGAGCAGGCCGAGGAGATCCACCCGAAGTCGTTGTAGACGAGGTGTTCCGCGTTGTGGAACACCTTCGGCAGCACGAAGACGTCGTCCGTGCCGGAGACGCCGTCACGCATCTCGCCCGCAGCCGCCGACGACTCGTACCGCGACCAGATATAACCGTCGAGCTTCTCGAAGTACGGACGGAACGGCCCGAGCTCTCCGGGCTCGAAGAGCCGGACGCGCCGGAACTCCGATTCGGTGACGAGCTCGGCGATCGACCGGGCGCCGTGACGCGCGAACTCGCGCAGGATCGTCCGCGCCTGTCCCTGGTAGCGCAGCGGCCCACGGCAGCGGCGCAGCAGAAGCTCTCCGTGATCGACGCGCGTTCGCGCCGGAAGCGTCCCGCGGCTCCGCACACGGCGCAGCGACCCTTGAAGACGTCCTTCGGGCCCTCGTACGGCTTGTACGTCGGCTTCGGCGACGCCGTCATCGCGCCGAGGGTAACGCCGCCCCGGAATGCGCCGCCCCGCAACACACGGCGGCGCCCGGCGCGCTCGGATCCGGGGGTTGCAAATCCGAGCGAACCGGCCCCGCCCATCTCTCGTCGCGCAACGTACGGCGACCGCCTTTCACCACGCTTTCGCCGGGCAACCGGCCGCATACCACGGCGTCCAGCCGCGGGTCGCGAACAGCACTCCATGGTTCTGACCGCGGGCGTTGACGTCGTAGGTCTTCAGCGCGGACCAAACGCAGCGCGAGGTGACCGCGGCCCGCATCGCATCAACTCCGCGACGTCTCGCCCGATGAGATCGGCAAGCCGGTCGTGCGTGCATTCCACGACGGTTCGGGCCAAGAGCCGGACTCCCCGCGCGTGCCAGTCCGCGGGACGCAGCCCGTAGATGGACACGTACTCGGGATCGCCGAAGCTGTCGCGCCCGTAGGCCTCGACCTCCGCCAACGACAAGACGGCGTTGCGCTGCTGCTCACTGAGCAGATATCGGCGATCGTGGAGCGGCACCGCGAATCGAAATGATGCATCACGGCCGGCCGCACCGGCAGCGCGCGGAAACGCTCCAAGTGTCAGTATCAGCCCGTGACCGACCTTCCGTGGACCGATGACGCCTGCTCGCTCGTCGATGCCTTCCGGAGCGGCGAGCGCTCACCTCGCGAAGAGCTGGAGGCCACGTTCGCGGCAATCGCGGCCAGCTCCCTCAACGCCTTCTCGCATCTCGACCCCGAGCGCGCGCTCCAGGCGGCCGAACACGCCGACACGTCGAAGCCGTTCGGTGGTGTGCCCGTCGGCGTGAAGGAGCTCGAGTCCGTCGCGGGCTGGCCCGCAACGGAGGGTTCGCTCGTCTTTCGCGACCGGGTGGCCACGCGTACCGGCACCATGGTCGAGCGCCTGCTCGGCCCCGGCGGCGCGATCGCCGTCGGCCTCACCACCGCGAGCGAGTTCGGCGGCCTCAACGTCAGCGTCACGAAGCTGAACGGCGTCACGCACAATCCGTGGCGGCACGGGCGTACCGTCGGCGGATCGTCGGCGGGAAGCTCCGCCGCAGTCGCGGGCGGCCTCGTTCCGCTCGCAACGGGCGGCGACGGCGGCGGCTCGATCCGCATCCCCGCGGGCTATACCGGGCTGCTGGGAATGAAGGGCACATACGGCCGGATCCCGCGCGGCCCGAACGCGTACTTCCGCCCGGGCACGGTCGTGCTCGGTTGCCTGGCGCGCTCGGTGCGCGACGTGGCGCGGTACTTCGACGTGTGCGCCGGCTTCGACGGGCTCGATCCCTCGAGCCTGCCGGCGCGAACCGGTTGGGAAGCCGGCCTCGGCACGAACCCGCTCGCGGGTCGGCGCGTTGCCGTCGTGCCGGCACTGGGCGGCGTCGCCCTCGAGCCCGGTGTCGAAGACCACGTGCGCGCGTCGGCGAAGGCACTGATCGCGAGCACCGGGATGATCGAGGTCGATTGCACCATCGAGGTCCCGAACCTCGCGGCCCAGTGGATGATGGGCAATCTCGCAACCCTGCTCGCCGATCTCGGCGATCTCTGGCCCGCGTGCGCGGCCGACCTCACCGACGAAGTGGCCATCGGGCTGCTGCTGTCGCAGTCGATGTACAACCTGCACACGGCCGCGGTCGCGGAGCACCAGCGCATCCAGGCCAACGAAGTGATGGCTGCGGCGTTCGCCGACGTCGACTTCGTGATCGCAGCCACGAACCCGGGGCCTGCGTTCGCAGCCGACGCACCGATGAGCAGCCCGTCGGTGAGCTTCATCGATTCGGCGAAGTCGAACCGGGCCGCGCGGCTCGGCTTCCGTGGGCTGATGGGCGGCGTGCGGCTCGCGGCCGGCGCGTTCCCGAAGCTGCCGTCGGCGATGCTCGACATCGCGTCGGAGCGCATGCCCGACCTCGTGCACATGGGCGCGCTCACGATCATCTCCAACATCTACGGCAACCCGGCGGTGTCGATCCCGAGCGGGTTCATCGACGGACTCCCGGTCGGCATGCAGGTGCTGGGTCGTCACCATGCCGACGAGCTGCTCTTCGACGTCGCGCTCGCGGTCGAGCGCGAGAACCCGTGGCCGAAGCTGGCTGAGCCCCTCGCGTCGAGGTAGCCGCGTTTACCGGGCCAAACGGGCCAGCGCGACCAGGTCGCGCACTTCGATACGCCCGCGCGCGAGATGGACGACCCCTGCCTCTTCACCCGCTCGCAGCACCCGGTTGGCGGTCGCCCGCGTCGTTCCGGCGAGCTGCGACAGATCATCCTGCGTGATCGTCACGACAACCGGCGCGTCGTCGCCGTAGAGCGCGACGAGCTCGGAGAGGCGCCGCCACACGCGCCGCTCCACGGGAACGTAGAGCGCATCGACCAACCCCGCGGCCAGGCGCCGCACCTCCGCGACCAACGCCTCGGTCAACGCCGAGCCGATCGCGGGCATGCTCGCGCTGAGTCGCTCGACCTCGTCGCGGTGCAGGCTCAACGTCTCTCCGGCATCGAGCGAGACCACACTCCCGCGACGCGGTCCCGGTGAGAGCACAGCGAGCTCACCGAAGTGCTCACCGACTCCGAGCACCCGGACGGTCGCGACATCACCCAACGGAGTCGTGATCCGGATCGCGAAATGGCCTTTCGTGATCAGGTGCATCGTGTCGCCCGGATCCCCGTCGTGGAAGACGACCTCGTTGCGCCCGAACCGTCGCCGTCGCGCCGCCGCGACGACAACCTTCCGTTCGGCGTCGTCGAGGAGTGAGAGCACCTGCGGCGTCACCCGGCGAGTCTCGCGCGAGCCCGTGTCAGACCATCGCGAACGCAACGATGTCGCGACGCGACAAGGTTCGACCCTGAAGCTCGGCGCGCGTGAAGGCGGCGTTGCCGAGTGCGCTTCGCAGGCGCTCGCGATCGTCGTCGCGTAACGCGACCTCGATGCCCATGAACGTCTGGTCGACCTGCTCCATGACCAGATCGGCGGCTCCATGAAGGACCGCGGCCCGTTCGAATCGGCCGGTGAGTGTCGCCGTCAACGCGCATCCGAGGAGCGCGTAGCCCGTGACCGCGCCCCAGCCACAACGTACCGAGAGCTCGAGCATCTCGTTGAAATTTCGGCTCGCCGCGTCCGGGTCGCCCAGCCGGACCGCAACCAACCCGAGGTTTGCGATCGCGTTCATCAGGACGCGCTCGTCGTGCAGGGCCCGGGCGACGCTCGCGGCCTCGGCCAGCATCGTCCCCGCCGCCGCGAGGTGGTCCTCGGCGATCTCAACGAGCGCGACATCCGTGAGCACCGACGCCTCGCCCGTGCGATCGCCCTCGGCCCGTCTGATGCTCAACGCCTGCTCGAGGAGCGCACGGCCGGAGGCGGGATTGCCGGCTTCGACCGCGATGATCCCGAGGATGTGGAGACACCGACCAATGCGTCGTTGCTCGTTGGTGCGGTAAGCAGCTGCGAGCGCGCGTCGACCGACCTCTTGGGCAGTATCGAGATCGCCGTGCTGGCGCGCCGACCAACTCAGCGCCAGCAGCGCGTCCTCGATGAGCTCGGGAAGACCGAGGTCGAGCGCAATCGACAACGCGTCGTTCGCCAGCGCGTCGGCCGTCGAGGCCTTCCCGACGTCGAGCCGGAGGTCAGCCGCGGCGACGAGCGCCACCGCTCTTTCGGCGGTCGCCGCCGCCGCGTCCGGGCGGTTCAGCGTCACCATCGTGATCTCCATGCCTTCGGCCGCGTACCCACGCGTCCGCCAGAACTCGACCAACGCCGCGACGAAGCGCAGCCCAATGGCGGCTCCATCGGGATCGTTGCGGGTCGTGACGAGCGCGGCGCGGAGATTGTCGTGCTCGACCGCAAGTTGCTCGAGCGCGGCGCCACGGTCGGGACCGAAAAGGCGCGCGGCGGACCCTTCCGCGAACGCCAGGTAATGGTCGCGATGACGAAGGTGCGTCGACAGCTCGTCGGCGGTGTCGGAGGCAAGCCGCTCCGCTCCGTGCTCCCGGATGGTCTCGAGCACGCGGTACCGCGTCGCACCGGCGCGCGGTTCGGCTTGCACCAGGCTCTTGTCGACCAACGCGCCAACGAGATCGACGATCTCCGTGTCGGTGATGACGACGCCGTCGGCAAGCACCGCCTCTGCCGCGTCGCCGTCGTAGCCACCGGCGAACACAGAGCACCGCGCCAGGACCACGCGCTCCGGGTCGCTCAGCAGGTCGCAAGACCAGTCGACCAGTGCTCTCAGCGTCTGTTGACGCGGCAGCGCCGTGCGGGCTCCTTGTGCGAGCAGCCGGAAACGATCGTTGAGGCGCCGATCGATCTCCTGGATCGTCAGGAACCGCAGCCGCGCCGCGGCGAGCTCCAGCGCCAGCGGGATGCCATCGAGACGCCGGCACACGGATGCGACCGCGGACGCGTTCTCGACGCCGACCTCGAAACCCGGCTGATGCTGCGCGGCCCGTTCGCCGAACAATGCAACCGCTTCGTAGTCGTGCAGCGCCGCCGCGTCGACGGATACGCCGTCGGGAGGAAACGACAACGACGGAAGACGGAACACCCGCTCGCCCGGCACACGGAGCGGCTCGCGACTCGTGGCGAGGATCTCGACGTTCGGGCACGATCGCACGAGGCACTCGACGACCTCCGCCGCCGCGCCGACCACGTGCTCGCAGTTGTCGAGCACGATGAGGACCGCGCGATCGCGCAACGCGTCGGTCAACGCGTCGAGCGCGGGGCGCCCGGGCTCCTCGCCGACGTGCAGCACGGAAGCGACGGTTGGCGCGACGAGCTCGGGATCGACGAGCGGTGCGAGCTCGACGAGCCATACCCCGTCACCCGAGCCGTCGAGCAGCTCGGCGGCCACCTGCAATGCGAGACGGGTCTTCCCGACGCCCCCGGAGCCCGTGATCGTGACGACACGCCCGTCGTCGAGCAGCTCGCGCATCTCCCGGAGCTCGCGTTCGCGGCCCACGAATCCCGTCAATTGCTCGGGCAGGTTGTTGAACATCGCCGGATGCCCCAGCGAGCGTAGCGGCGCGAAGTCGTCGATGAGCCCCGGCGCCCGTACCTGGAACAGGTGCTCGGCGCTCAACAGGTCGCGAAGGCGATGCTCACCGAGGTCGACGAGCGACACGGGGTCCGAGACCGTGCCGCGCAGTTGACGTTCGGTCGCCGCAGACAAGAGCACCTGGCCGGCGTGCGCGACGCCCAGTGTCCGCGCCAGTCGATTCAACATCGGACCGACGAAGTCGCCGTCGCGCTCGACACATTCACCCGAGTGCAGCGCCATCCGGACGCGGATCGTCGTGTCCTCGGGCCATGATTCGTCACCAAGTGCGCGCTGTGCCGTCACCGCGGCTTCGAGCGCGTCGTTCGCCGCCACGAACACCGCGTGAACCGCGTCTCCCACCATCTTGTACACGAGGCCGGCGTTGGCTTCGATTGCGGCGCGCACGATCTCGTCATGGCGCGCGAGCGCGACTCGCATCGCGTCGGGATGCGCCTCCCACAAGCGCGTGCTGCCCTCGATGTCGGTGAACAGCACCGTCGCGCGAACCGACCGCACGTCCCCCGACCGCACGTCCACCGCGACAGTTTGCCTGAGTGTGTCGGAGCGCACACAGGGACCATGTGCTTCGACATCGTTCGCCGGCCTCGACGAGCGCACTGTGGTCACAGAGATCCTCCGCACCGGCGAGGGATCGAGGTCAACGGAGGGGAACCATGATGACGATCCGCAAGAGCCGGATTGGCGCCACCTTGTTGCTGTCGACGCTCGCGCTCACGGGCGTCGGTGCCGGGGCCGGACGCGCATCGGCAAGCGTGACGAACAAGCCGTACTCCTACATGCAGGACACGGGGGGATGTTGGAACGCCGGGTACACGATCGGCGGGGTTACCACGCCGAACGTCTGCTCCTTCCCCGAAGTCTCGGGCGTGGTGCCGACGAGGTACTCGTCCCGGATCTACCGCGTGAACATCGTGTGGCTCTGGAACGCCACGACCCGCAAGTGGGACCACCTGTCGACGTCGCCATGGCTCTACGTCGACTGCGCGGAGCAGGGCTGCCTCGGTGTCCGGGACTTCGGAACCTGGTGGAGCCTGTCGAACCAGACCGTCGAGGTTCCCGTGGGCAAGTGGGCGATCACCGAGACCGACCTGTACTACAAGGTCTCGAACACCACATGGGAGCGGCACGTGCTCTGGAACGAATACAACGGAAGCGGTGCGTTCGTCGCTGGTGGTCACTCGTAGTCGTCGGCAACGAAGCCGGACGGGAACGGCCGCCGAACCTTCGGGTTCGGCGGCCGTTTCGCGTCCCTGTCGTACGGATCGACGAGACTGCGTTCCATGCCGTTCGGACAGCAGTCGGGCCCGCCCGCGACGCATCGCCAGGTGCAGGAGCTCCTCGGTCTCCTGCAGGAGGCCGGGCACGTCGACTTCCGCGACGCGCGCGGCCCCATGCACTTCACGCAGCGCCAGGCCGGCGGCAAGTTCACGCGTGACGAAGCCGACGCGTTCATCGAGCAGCTGCAGGAAGCGAGCGCGGAGGGCGAGGGTGAGTCCGGGGCGGCTGCCGCGGCGGCACCGCGACTCACTGCCGTCGAACAAACCCTGCGCCGCATCCCCGACGCCGCCCTCGCGGCCGAGTTGCAGCGGCGCGGCTGGATCGTCGCCGAGCCCTAGGAAGCCTTCGCGCCCGGCTTCCACGGCTGCAGCCAGTCGTTCGCGGGCCACCCCTCGATGGCGGCCATGAGCGCGTGGCACGAGGCGCCGTCGATGCTCTCGCGCACGATGTCGGCGTGACCGGCATGGCGCGCGGTCTCCTCGATCAGGTGGAGCAACACCCACCGGACCGACCACTCGTCGACGTCGTCGGGAAACCACGGAACGCCCTTCGGGACCGCGACCGGATGATCGAGGCCGAGCGCCGCGACCACACGCTCGGTCTCCGCGGCCGCCGCCGCGTACTCGTCGAGCAGGCTCGCGACCGTGTCGGTCTCCGCCAATGCAAAGCCCTGGTCGCCGGCCGACGGCCCGCCCTGCACCATCGACATCCACCCGCGCTCGCCGGTGGCCATGTGCCGGATCAGTGACGCGACGCTGAGCTCGCTCGCCGAGGCGGGCCGCGTGGATTCGTCCTCGGTGAGGCCGAAGACCGCGTTCCTGAGTCCGTCACGCTGCTGGGCGAGGAAGCCGAGCAACAACTGCCGTTCATCCTTGGAAGGCTTGGCCAGACCGGGCAATCGGGTCTCCGTTCGTCGAGGGTGCGGGTTTCACCATCCGCGTCGAACCTGGTCCGCTTGTGGGTAGGTTCAGTCGTATTCTCGAGCGGTGCGCGCCGACCGGCTCCTTTCCGCCCTCCTCGTCCTCCAGGCCCGCGGCAAGGTGACCGCGGCCGAGCTCGCCGCCGAGCTGGAGGTCTCGGTCAAGACCGCCCGCCGCGATCTCGAGGCGTTGGCCGCCGCCGGGGTACCGATCTACTCGCTGCCCGGCTGCCGGGGCGGTTGGCAGCTCATCGGGGGCGCCCGCACCGACCTCACCGGCCTGAGCGAGCCCGAGACCCGAGCGCTCTTCTTCCTCGTCGGGCCGGCCGCCGAGGTCTCCCCCGCCGCGAAGACGGCGCTGCGCAAGCTGTTGCAGGCGCTCCCGGCACCGTTCCGGGACGCGGCCTGGGCGTCGTCGTCGACGGTCGTGGTCGACGATTCCGCGTGGGGCGGGATGGGCGCGCGTGAACCGCACCACCTCGACGCGCTCCGGCAGGCGATCGTCGAACGCCGCGGGGTCGAGTTGCAGTACGCCGATCGCGACGGCCGGTCGTCGACGCGCACGATCAGCCCGCTCGGCGTCGTGAAGAAGGGACCCACCTGGTACGTGATCGCCGACACCGACGCCGGTCAGCGCACGTTCCGCGTCGGTCGGGTTCGTGGTGTCGTGCTCACCGACGCGCGGTTCGTGCCGCGTGCCGACTTCGACCTCGCGACCGAGTGGCAGAAGATCGCGGCGAACGTCAACGAGATGCGGCGCACCGTGCGGGCCCATCTGCGCGTACGGCCTGAGCACGTCATGCCGCTGCGCTTCCAGTTCGGCGACGATCTCGAAGCCGGCGACGCGGTCCCCGACGGTCGCGTCGACATCACCGTTGCCGGGACCAGCGCGCTCAGGCTCGCGCAGCAACTCGCGGGATGGGGCACGACAATCGATGTCGTCGGGCCCGCCCCGCTGCAACGTGAGCTCCTGCGGATCGGGCGGGAGCTGGCGAGCCGGGCCGAAGCCGACCCGGCCCAACCGCGCCCGTAACTGCTAGCTGTACGGGTTCGACACGATCTGGATCGCCTGGATCGCGCGTCCCTGCCCGATGACTCCGGCCACCGCTCCGTCGGAGACCCACGGACCCCAACCGAGGCCGCTGACGTATGCCCGGTACGACACGCTCTCGCCAGGAGGGCCGCCAACGTACTGGAGCGTGTATCCCTCGATGTGGCGCCCCTCCCCGACCGTGCCGCAGAGCGCGGAGTCGTCGACCTGCGCGCGCCAGCCCGCATCATGAATGACCCCTCCGAGCGGATCGGAGACGTATGGAGTGCACTTCAACGCTCCGCCGATGTTCGAGTGGACCTCGAATCCCTCGAAGGCGATGCCCGCGGTCCCAGCCACTCCGCCGTCGTCGACCCACGACTGCCACCCACCGACGCTCAGTCGGAACGTGGTCGCTGCGATGGGATCGAAGGTGTACTGCACCTGCAGATCGGTGATCGGCTGGTTGAGGCCCGGCGACCCGCAGACCGTGGCGTTCTCGACCCACGGTGTCCAACCTCCGGCGTTACACCGGTAGAGCACGTTGAGACCCGGTTGCGCGTCGACGAGGCGAAGCCGGACGGCGTCGACCGCGTGACCCACCGAGCCGCACACCTGACCGTCGTTCACCTCGCTCAGCCAGCCCACACCGTCGGCGTACGCCTGGCACATGATCGAGGCGCCGACCTGCGACTGCAGGGCGAACGCGTCGAGCGGGAGGCGAAGGCTCAAAGGCCCGCCGCCAAACGTGGGAGCCTGGGCGTCCTGCGCCTCCTGGACCGGCGCACCCCAGATCTGGAGGCGGGTCCCGAGCGAGCCGTGCGCCTGGTAGGTCACGCGTGACACCGCGCTGTGATCACTCAAGCCGTTACGGGCCCCGACCACGGTCGTCTGGGCGACGTGCCCGTTCACCGCGACCGCAAAGCCGGTGATCACGCCGGAGCTGGAGAGTGGCGTGGGCGCGCCCATGCCGCCGCCGAGGATCGAGCCACTGTTCACCGCGTAGAAGTACGTGCGCTTGTGGTTGACACCGACGGAGAACTGCTCGACGTTGCCGGAGGTGTCGGTGGCGAAGATCGTCGGGGTGCCGTTCGCCGCCGTGGTCACCGACGGCGCCGACGCGACGAGCGGCAGCGGGATGAAGGGGAAGAACGGTTCGAGCGTCCCGCTCGACGCGGCGCCGAACGGCTTGAACCCTGTGCCCGAGATCTCCTGGTTCGCACCGGTGACATAGGCCTCGATCCCGCCGCCCGCGAGCCGCAACGACGGACCCGACACCGCGGGCGACGGCAGGGTTCCGAGGGCACGCCACGGCCTCCACACGCCGGCACGGCCCTCACGCACGACGAGCGCGCCGTTGAACGCGGTCGCGACCACGGCCGTGTAGTCGTAGAGCGACACGATCGCCGGCGTGTACCCGCTACCAGGGGCGCCGAGGTCGAGCCACGGCCACGTTGGCGCCGTTGCCCTCACGAGCCCGATGTGGCCGTTGGCGCCGCGGACGACCGCCGAGATACCGGCTCCGGCCGGACGGGTCAGCCCCGGTGTGCCCACTGCGGTGGTGCCCGTCGGATGGCCCCGGTCGACCCACTGCCCGACCAGGTACTCGTACAGGTGTCCGTTGGCCCCCGTGACGAAGACGTCGGGCTTCCCGTCGGCTCCGACGATTGCGGCGGCTCCGGACGCGATGGTCGTTCCCGGTGGTGTCGCCAGGTTCGACCAGTGCGCCCAGGTCCCGAAGCTCGACGTCTGCTGCCACAGGTGCCCCGTCGTGTCGACGCCGAACACCTGCGCGGTCGGGATGAGCAGGTTCTTCACCCGGACCGTGTACGCGACCGTCGCGAGCGCCTTCGTCTGAGCGATCTTCGGGAGGGTGTCTTTGTGGAAGTCGAGGTCGAGCGCGGTCGGACTGAACGTCGCCGTCATCCCGTAGTACGGGCCCGCGGGGAGCTGCGAGTGGATGCTGGTGTTCGTGCCGCTGAGGTCGATGAGGCTCGTCACGTCCTCGACGGTGGAGTCGAGCTGCAGCTCGCCCGCGTGGCACGAGTCGGTGCACACGGTGGCGCGGAAGTACGCGTTGGAGAAGCTCAGGCGCGCCGATTCCACCGACGCGGGCGTCGTGGAGTCGGCTTCGGTACCGACTCCGGGCGCGAACCGCAGCACGACATCGAGCGTGAGGTCGTACGACACGTCGATGTTGGTGTCGAAGCACCCGATGAAGCACGACTGGTGGTTGAACGAGTACTCGATCCCGTCGTGACCCGGAATGAAGTACCGGAGCGCGAGCTCGTTCAGCCCGATGGTCTTGCTGCGCAGCTCGGCCTGGCTGGCGGGAACCTGGGCGCACGAGTTGCGCCCGTGCCAGCCGCCGTCGCCGGCCTTGATGCCGGCTTCGAGCTGGTCGCACAGGGTGCCCGACAGCCCGGTCCATGCCGTGTCGAAGCTGTCGCGGATGTTGTGCGGCGTCGTCACCGACTGCACCGGGACGTAGCTCTGGCTCGTCTGGTTCCACACCGCCAGGGTCGACGTCGTGTCACCCGGGAAGTTGTCGAAGAAGCCGTCGCCATCGGCCGACGCGGGAAGGCTGGTCGCCGCGATCATCACGACGGCGGCGATGGTGGCCACCGCGCACCGCACGAGCACCTTGCGACGTGATCGGGACATGAGGCTCCCCCTCTGATGCGCGGCGCCAATCGCCGGGCTGATTCTGCTGCGTTGATTGTCCTCAGCGGTGATCCCGACGACCAGGGGTGGCATCACCCATATTTGCGTGGGCAGAACTACCTACACCTGCTCGGGCTTGGGGTCGACGGCCGGCTCGATGCCCTCACTGAGCGCGTACCGGGTCAGATCGACGCGGCGGCGCTGCCCGGTCTTGTCGCGGATGCGATCGAGGTGGGAGCCGACCGTTCGGACGCTGATGAAGAGCCGTTCCGCAATGTCGGTGTCGCGTTCGCCCGCCGCGACCAGCGCCAAGATCTCGCGCTCACGGTTGGTGAGGGTCACCGCGGGCCGCGCCGAGGGATCCGCGGCTTCGAGCAGGAACGACGCGAGCGTCGGCGAGATGTAGCTGCCACCCGCGGCGACCGCGCGCACCGCCGCAACGATGTCGGTCGGGTCGGCATCCTTGGTGACGTAGCCGGCGGCGCCCGCGGCCACTGCGTCGAGCACTCCTTGCCTCGTACCGTCGGCCGACAGCACGAGCACGGCACTCCCGCGGCCGCGCAACGCGGCGACGGCGTCGGGACCGGAGAGCCCCGGCAGGTGCAGGTCGAGGAGCACGACGTCGACTCCCGAGACGGCGGCCTCGGCAAACGCCTCGAACGATTCGCGCACCGTGACGAGCTCGATGCCGTCGCTCCGCTCGAGCAGATCGCCGAGCCCGATGCGGAACACGGGATGGTCCTCGATGACGGCGACGCGGATCACGACGGAGCCCACAGCGTGACGCGCGTGCCGTCACCCGGTCGCGACCAGATCTCGGCGACGCCGCCGTTGTCGCGCAGCCGTTCGACGATCGAGCGCGCGATGCCCAGCCCGTCGTGCGAAACCGTGGTGTCGAAGCCGCTGCCATGATCGCGAATCGTGATCTCCACACCTCCGCGCGCGGGTGCCGCGCGCACGACGACCCGCGAGACACCCGCGTGCTTCACCACGTTGCGCAACGCCTCGTTCGTCGCGTCGCGCAACACGACGGTCGCCGCCGGGTCGAGCTCGCCGCGAAGCTCGCCCGTGAGGAGCTCGACCCGGAGCTGCTCGGTTGCGAAGTCGATCGCGAGCGCGTGGAGGGCATCGGCGAGGCTCGGGACGTCTTCGTTGCCCGTCCGGCGCAGTGCGGCGCGCAACCGGAGCGCTTCGGCTCGCGCCCGCGCCCGTACCGACTCCGCGTCGCCGGCAAAATCGGCGGCGATCGCCTCGAGCGTCTGCAACGCGGAGTCGTGGATGAGCCGTTCCTGTCGACCGCGTTCACGCTCGGCCGCGAGGCGCTCACCGCGCTCGACCGCGTCGCGGCGCGCCTCGTCGGTCTCGGCCGCCGAGCGACGGAGGCGCGCCACGAGCGTGCGGATCGCGACGTAACACACGGCGTAGTTGTTCATGTTTCCCGCGGCGCCGATGAGCGAGCCCAGCGTCGACTCGTCGGGTTGCCGCAGCGTCGCCGCGTGCGTGCTCCCCAGCACCGCGGTCACGATCGACCCCCCGGTGTTGCCGAGCACCAGCGCCGCGCCGCCTGCGATCCCGAAGGTCGCGGGCTCGGCCCAGTTGAGCCACGTGGTGCGCTGCTCGGTTGTCATCGCCGACGACAGGCTGAGAAGTGCCCCCAGACCGCACCCGACGTCGATCAAGATCGGAACCGGTTCGTCGAGCGAACCTCGCTTCATGGCCCGTCGCGACATCCACAACGTCTCGGCGAGCGAGCCCGCGAACGTCGCCAGCGCGAGGCGCGGTCGCCGGTACGCCCGGCGACCCGCGGTGGAGCACAGCAACCCTTGAGCCATGCACACCATCCGCACCGTCACGAACGCGAGCACCAGCGCGTGCTCGGTGCGGCTGCTCGCGCTCTCCGAGACCGACTGCTCGACGAGATCGTCCATGCGCCGTCAGCCGCGATCCGGGATTGCCATCTCCGCGAGCTGCGACCACTCGGTTCCCGGAACCTCCACGTTCACGATCTCCGGGGTCGCGACCAGGAACGCCGGAAGCTCCTTGATCGCGGCCTTGAAATGATCGGTCCCGACGTGCTCGGCCCCGGCTTCACCGTCGCGGAACGCCTCGAGCAACACGTACTGATTCGGGTTCTCGACACTGCGCGACCACTCGAACCAAAGATTGCCCGGCTCGGCTCTGGTGGCTTCGGTGAACCCACGAGCCCGCTCGACCCAGTCATCGGAGTACTCGGGAAGCACCTTGAACTTCACGACGATGAAGATCATCCGCCAGATTGGAACACGGCACACTCTGCGTCCGCAATGCTTCCGGCTCGGAGCGGGCGCGACTTGACCGAACGTTTCCCGGGTCGTTGCATAGGACCGTGACACCGACGACCGACTCTCGCGCCCTGGCCGCACACGTCTCCGGTTGGGACTGCGTCGAGTTCTGGGTCGGGAACGCGCGCACGACGGCCGGCTTCCTGATGTCGGCCTTCGGTTTCCACTGCACCGCGTACGCCGGACCGGAGACCGGCGTGCGCTCGAAGGCGAGCTATGTGCTCGAGCAGGGCGACATCCGCTTTGTCGTGAGCGGCGCGTTGGCCGCCGACTCACCAATCGCCGAGCACGTCCGCAAGCACGGCGACGGCGTGCACGACCTCGCGTGGCTCGTCGACGACGCCCGCGCCGCCCATGGCGCCGCGGTCGGTCGCGGTGCCCGCAGCGTGCGTGACCCGTGGATCGAGACCGACGCCGACGGCCAGCTCGAGCTCGCACAGGTCGCGGCCTACGGCGACACCGTGCACACGTTCGTCAACCGGGCCCGCTACCTCGGCACGCTGCTCGAGCCCGGCTACGAAGCCGACCGCCTGCCAAACCCGAGTGTCGGTCCTGAGGTCGGCCTCGTGACCATCGACCACGTGGTCGGCAATGTCGAGCAGGGCAAGCTCGACGACTGGGTGCACTTCTACAGCGACGTCCTCGGCTTCTCGGAGATGCTGCACTTCGACGACGAGCAGATCCGCACCGAGTACTCGGCGCTGATCTCGACCGTGGTCTGGGACGGCGGCTCGATCATGATGCCGATCAACGAACCGGCCAGCGGTCTGCGCAAGAGCCAGATCCAGGAGTACATCGAGCATTACGACGGGCCGGGAGTGCAGCACATCGCGCTGCGCACCAACGACATCGTCGCCAGCGTCGAGGCACTGCGGGCGCGGGGCGTGCGCTTCATGCAGGTCCCCGACACCTACTACGACGATGCCAAGATCCGCCTCGCCGGGTACGACCTGCCGTGGGACGCGCTGCAGCGCTGCCACGTCCTCGCCGACCACGACCGCGACGGCTACCTCCTGCAGATCTTCACCGAGACCATCACCGACCGGCCTGCGGTGTTCTTCGAGATCATCGAGCGCCACGGCGCGAAAGGCTTCGGCGAGGGCAACTTCAAGGCGCTCTTCGAGGCGATCGAGCACGACCAGGCCCGCCGCGGCAACCTCTGACGTGGGCGCCGGCAAGGCGGGGTGCGACTGGATCGACGTCGCCGACGACAGCGACTTCTCCCTCGCGAACCTTCCGTTCGGAGTCGTGAGACCGCGCGGTGGCGCGGCGCGTGTCGTCGTACGGATCGGCGACCGCGTGCTCGACCTCGCGGCCGCCGGCATCGCACCCGAATTGACGGCGCAGCCGACGCTGAACGCGCTCATGCAGTCGGGCCGCGGTGGCGAGGTGCGCGCCCGCGTCATCGACCTGCTGCACGGCCCGGATCGCTCCGACGCCGTGGCGCCGGTCGTGGACGTCGAGGTGATGATGCCGGTCGCGATCGGCGACTACGTCGACTTCTATTCGTCGCTGCATCACGCGACCAACGTCGGTCGCATCTTCCGCCCCGAAGGCGATCCCCTGCTCCCGAACTGGCGCCACCTTCCGGTCGGGTACCACGGCCGTTCCGGAACGATCGTGGTGAGTGGATCCGACGTTGCACGGCCCGAGGGTCTCGTGCCCGATCCGCGCTCCGGCGTGCCGCAGCTCACGCCCACCCGGCAGCTCGACTTCGAGCTCGAGGTCGGTTTCTTCGTCGGCGGCGCGCTCACCACGCGCATGGCGCCGGATGACGCCGACCAGCACGTCTTCGGCGCGGTGCTGTGCAACGACTGGTCGGCACGCGATATTCAGGCCTACGAATACCAGCCGCTCGGGCCGAACCTCGCGAAGAGCTTCGCCACGACGATCTCCCCCTGGGTCGTGACAATCGACGCGCTGCGCCCGTATCTCGTTACACCACCCGTCCAAGATCCCCCGGCCAATCCGTATCTGCAATCGGCGCGACCATGGGGCATCGACATGAACCTCGAAGTGGAGCTCAACGGCTCGACGGTCACGACGACGAACTTCGCGACGATGTACTGGACGTTCGCCCAGCAGCTCGCGCACGTCACTGTGAACGGTGCGACCACCCGCGCCGGCGACTTCTTCGCGTCGGGCACCGTCAGCGGGCCGACCGCAGACGAGCTCGGAAGCCTGATCGAGCAGATCGCCGCTGGCCGCGCGGCGCGTTACCTCGCCGACGGCGACACGGTGACGTTGCGTGGGTGGTGCGGAGGTACCGGCACCGGCCGACCGCGCGTCGGCTTCGGTGACGCGACCGGCACCGTGACACCGACGCCGAGCCCGAAGGGTCGCTGAGATGCCGCGCTACCAATCTGTGGGTGACATTCCCCGGAAGCGGCACACGCTGCACCACCACGAGGGTGCCGTCGTGTTCGAGGAGCTGATGGGTACCGACGGGTTCACGGGCGCCTCGGCGTTGCTGTACCACCGGCGCTCGCCGAGCGCGATCGTGAGCGTCGAGTCGGTCGACACCGCCCCCGTCTGCTGGCATCCGAACCAGCCGCTGCGCCCGCACCATCTGCGCACGGGCGCATTGCCCGGAGCGCCGACCGCGGCAGCCGACGCGGTGCAGGGCCGGCAGATGCTGCTCGGCAACGACGACGTGCAACTCGGTTTCGCAAGCGCACGCACGACCAGCCCGCTCTACCGCAACGCCACCGGTGACGAGCTCGTGTTCGTGCACGACGGCGAAGCCGTGCTCGAGACCAGCTTCGGGCGGCTCGCGGTGCACGCCGGCGACTACGTCGTGATCCCGGCGGCCACCACGCACCGGTGGGTCGTCGACGCGGCCGCGGAGCTCCTGATCGTCGCGTCGAGCGGGCACGTCACGGTGCCCGCCCGCTACCTCAACGGGGCGGGACAGCTGCTCGAAGGTGCGCCCTTCAGTGAGCGCGACCAACGCGCGCCTGATCCCGAGCCGCTCCTGACCGAGGGCGAGAACGTGCCGGTGCTCGTGCGAACCCGGACCGGTCTCAGTGTGCACGTGCACGCGACGCACCCGTTCGACGTCGTGGGCTGGGACGGCTGTCTCTACCCCTGGGCCATGAGCATCCACGACTTCGAGCCGATCGTCGGGCGGATCCATCAGCCGCCACCGGTGCACCAGACGTTCGCGGGCTCCAAGTTCGTCGTGTGCAGCTTCGTCCCGAGGCTCTTCGACTTCGACCCGAACGCGGTGAAGGTTCCGTACCACCACTCGAACGTCGACACCGACGAGGTGCTCTTCTACTCGCGCGGCAACTTCATGAGCCGCGCGGGGTCGGGCATCGGGGCCGGATCGATCAGCCTGCATCCTCCGGGCTTCGTGCACGGTCCGCAGCCGGGCAGTCGCGAGCGCAGCACCGACGCCGACCGCACCGAGGAGCTCGCGGTGATGGTCGACGTGTTCGGACCGCTCGGCCTGAGCGACGCCGCCCTCGCCGTCAGCGATCCCGAGTATCCGTTCAGCTGGTCGCGGTGACGGTGCGCGCGGGCGAGAGCCTGTACTCCCCCGTTCGCACCGGTACCGACGGTCGCGTCACCGTCGAGCTCGGCGAGACCCATCCCGGATTCGCGGATCCCGTCTACCGCGCCCGACGCGACGCGATCGCGTCGCTCGCGGTCGGCCACGTCGTCGGTGAGCGAATTCCGACGGTCGAGTACTCCGATGTCGAACACGAAGTCTGGCGCATCGTGAGTCACGAGCTCGCGACGAAGCACCAGACCTATGCGACCAAGGGCTTGCTCGACGGTGAAGCCGCGCTCGGGCTTCCGCGCGATCACATTCCGCAGCTCGACGACGTCTCCGACCGGCTCGCACCCGTGGCCGGCTTCCGGTACGAGCCGGTCGCGGGGCTCGCGCCACTGCGCACCTTCTACGGATCGTTCGCGGACGACGTCTTCCTGTCGACGCAGTACATCCGCCATCATTCATCGCCGCTCTACACACCCGAGCCCGACATCGTCCATGAGGTGATCGGGCACGCGAACCAGCTCGCCGATCCCGAGACGGCCGCCCTCTACCGCCTCGTCGGTAACGCGGTGCAACGGGTCGAGACCGATGCCGCATTGCGCCTGCTGTCACGCGTGTTCTGGTTCACGTTCGAGTTCGGAGTCGTCGAGGAAGACGGTGAGCTCAAGACCTACGGCGCCGGGATCCTCTCGTCGTACGGCGAGCTCGACGCCTTCCGCGACGCGGAGATCCACCCGCTCGACTTCGCGGCGATGGCCGGCGTCGAATACGACATCACCAGGTATCAACCGCTCTTGTTCGCGGCACCGTCGATGACGGCACTGCACGATGCCCTCCACGCGTTCCTCACGACGTTCAGCGACGACACGCCCGCGCAACTGAGCTCGTGAGCGACCGCGACCTAACTTGGCCGCATGGCCGCTGAGCATCGCGATACTGAACACCCAGATGCTGAACACCCAGATGTCATCATCATCGGCGCGGGCGTCATCGGCTGCTCGATTGCGCTCGAGCTCGCCCAGACCGGCCGGCGGGTCGTGGTCCTCGACTCCGGCGGTGGTGCCGGCGCCGGCTCGACGAGCGCGTCGTCGGCGATCATCCGCTTCCACTACTCCACCTTCGACGCGGTGGTCACGGCCTGGGAAGCTGCGCACCGGTGGGCGGCGTGGCGTGAGCACCTCGGCGTCGACGACGACGCCGGGCTCGCGCGGTTCCACCGCGTCGGCTGCGTCATCCTCGACACTCCCGGCAGCAATCGCGCGCAGGTGCTCGCGCTGTTCGACCAGGTCGGTGTGCCCTACGAAGCGTGGAGCAGCGCGGAGCTCGAACACCGTCTACCCGCGCTCGACGCCGGTGCCTACTGGCCGCCGGTTCCGGTCGCGGATCCGGCGTTCGCGGCTCCGGCACCCGCGCGCCTCGGCGCCTACTTCACCCCCGATGCCGGTTTCGTCGACGACCCGATGCTCGCCGCGCACAACCTCATGGTCGCGGCCCGTGCACACGGCGCAACGTTTCGCTTCCACTCGGAGGTCGTCGCCATTCGCCGCACCGGTTCGCGTGTCGACGGCGTGACCCTCGCGTCGGGAGAGCGCATCGAGTGCCGCGCGCTCGTCAACGCGGCCGGTCCGTTCTCCGCCGAGGTCAACCGCATGGCCGGAGCCGACACCGACCTGCGCATTCACACGCGCCCGCTCCGCCAGGAAGTCCACGTCATCGACGCGCCCGACCGGTTCGGGCTCGGCACCGGGGGAACCGTCGTGAACGACTCCGATCTCGGGACGTACTTCCGCCCGCATCCCGGTGGCACCCTCATCCTCGGGGGCGTGGAGCCCGAGTGTGATCCGCTGCAATGGGTCGACGACCCGCACGCGTTCGACGACCGGATCACCGTCGACACGTGGGAGGCGCAGGTGCTGCGCGTTGCCCGCCGGCTCCCGGGCGCCGTCATCCCCCTGCGCCCGCGCGGCGTTGCCGCGATGTACGACGCCAGCGACGACTGGGTTCCGATCTACGACCGCAGCGCGGTCGACGGCTTCTATCTCGCTTGCGGCACCAGCGGGAACCAGTTCAAGAACGCGCCAATGGTCGGCCGCTATCTGACTGCGATCATCGACGCTTCCGAACGCGGCGTCGACCACGACACCACACCGGTTGCGATCGTCGGCGAGGTCACCGGCCTGACGATCGATCTGGCGCACTACTCGAGACTGCGCGAGCCCGCGGCAACGACCGGCAACGTGCTCGGCTGAGCCGGCGTGCCATCAGGTCGTCGGGACGACGAAGTTGATGCGAGGGCTGCGGCGCCCGCACGACTGCGTGTCGAACCTGCCGCTCGGGTCACCGACGAACTGGCGTCGGAGATCGTTGTAACAGGTTGGAAAGTCGCCCGGCAGCGCACCTCCCGGGAGCGTCGCGAACGACAGCACGCTCAGGTGCGTCAGCCCGGCACGCAGCTGCACCGCGGTGTCGGGTTGCCAGCGCGGGTCGAGCTGCTGCTCGGCTACGAGCGTCGGTGTGTCGCTGCTCACCGGCGCGAACGCGGCCGGTTGCACCTCCGGCACGTCCCACGCCGCGCACGTCCAGCGGAAGGCAGGGTCGTCGTACCCCGCGAACTCGGGACGAGTGGTCGTCGCCACCGCCGCGCCCACTGACCGCGTGTGGATCTCGTAGCTGCACATGCGCGAGAGAAAGCCGCCCCACGCGAAGTCCTTCACGACCAACGGGAAGTTCTTCGCCAGCGCGAGCGACGCGTTGAGGGTCGGGTTCGAATGCGCGACGCCCGCAGCGATGAGCGGCATGTTGCGCAGCGACGACGTGAGCGCCGCCGCGAGACCCTGGGCGAGGCGGTCGCCGTCGACGAAGACGGGCGGTTGCGCGACCGCGACGCGCAACGACCCGGAGATCACATCGGTGGGGATCACGGTCTGCGGGTCCGCGGCCTGACGCGCGACGTCGTCGCGGAACGCCTGCGCGAGGTTCGGGTACGCGGCGTGGCACCGCGGATCGGCTGCGCAGAGCGAGGCGTAGCGATCGAACGCGGCACCGAGCGACGAGGCCGGGTCGGCCATGACGCTCGATCTCGGCACCTCGGGATCGAGAAGGAACATGCTGCGAACGAGGTCGGGTGCGTCCCGCGCGACCTCGAGGGCGACGCGTGCCGCGTCCCAGACGGCTTGCAGATTCGCCTGGTGCAGGTGGAGTGCGCGGATGAGATCGGCGACGTCGTCGGCCTCGTCGATCACCGTGTAGTGATCGAGATCGATGCCCGCGTGCACGAGACGGTCGTGGCACGCGCGCAATGCGGCCTGACCCTGGGTGACGGTCGCGGCGTCGTCCTCGGGGTGGCGCAGGATCTCGGGACCGAACGCGGCGAACTCCGGGCACGTGAGCGAAGGGATCGACGAGCCGAGGCCGCGGCCGCCCATCACGATGAGGTCGGCTTCGTCGCGAACCGGCGACGGCGCGGGATCGTCGACGATCTCCGCGGTGTCGAGCGCGGTCGCCAGCTCGATCACCGGGTCGGCGGCCGCTGACGCGCGACGCGCGGGATAGCGCGTGAACCGCACGCGTATCCAGCGGCCGTCGAGGCGTTCGCGATTCTCCGGGACCACGAGGAACCCGCACGTGGCGTCGGCGACCAGTGCCGGCACCGACGCGCTGCACGCGGTGCCCTCGACGCGGGGCGTATACGTGGCGACGGTCGGAACCGGCGGCTTCGCGCGCGACCCGGCGGGCGCGAACGCCATTGCTCCCGCCGTGATCGCGAGGATTGCGCACAGTGCGACCAGCACGGGCCAGCGGCGGCGGCGGCGGACGCGCGTCGCGGTTGCGCGGTGCGGGGGCGGGCAGTGACGCGGGCTTGCGCGCGACCGCGGCGACGGCGACGGGGTTCGCGATGCCCTTCAGGGTCAGCGCACTGTTGGCGCGGAAGTGATGGCCGCCCCGAGATCCCACGAGCACGCGCACGACGTCGGTCACCAGCGTCTCGCCGACTTCAGCGGCCGCACACAACCGCGCCGCCTCGACGACCGGTGTCCCGTGCCAGTCGTTGTCCTCGGTCGCGGCCTCGCCCGCGCTCACTCCGACGCGCAGACGAGCCGGTGGCACGACCGCGAGTCCCTCCACGCCAACATGGAGTCGGGTTGCACAGGTCACCGCGTCGACCGCGCTGTCGCGGAACACGATCATCATGCCGTCGCCGGTGGTCTTGACGACATCGCCGTGGGTCGCGTCGGCGGCCGCGTTCATCGCCGCGAAGACGAGGCGGCGAAAGTCGTCCGCGGCGTCGTCACCCAGCGCCTGCTGACGCTCCGTCGACGCGACCAGGTCGCAGAACAGCACACTGACGGTCGCCGTGCGCCGCTCGATGCCGTGTCTCACAAGGTCACTCGCCCCGTCGCGCCCGCGATCGCCCGCCGCTCAAACCCCGTGGACTACGGGCGCGAGACGCGGTCGGTTCGACCCATCGACGCTGAGGTGGGCTCCCGTCGCTGCCCGTCTGCCCGACATCGACCGGTATCGACCGATAGGCGCGGACCCTGGGCGCCTTTAGCCTCGCCCCCGTGGCACGACAGGTCGTCGAGCGCGCGTTCGTCATGGCCGACATCGCCGGAAGCTCGCGATTGTGGAACCGATATCCCGAGCGGATGTCCGATGCGCTCGCGCGTCACGACGCACTCGCCGCCGGCGCGGTACGTGATGCCGGTGGTGACATCTTCAAGCACACCGGCGACGGATTCCTCGCGACGTTCGACGACGTCAAGGGCGCAATCGGCGCGATGGAGATCTACCAACGAGAGCTCGGAGATGCCGCTCGCGCCGGCCCGATCGAGATCCGCAGCCGCGTGTGTGTCCATTTCGGCGCCGCGGAAGCGCGCGGTGGCGATTGGTTCGGGCCGACCCTCAACACCCTCGCCCGCCTGACCGACCTGGTCGCTCCGACCCACATCGTCGTGTCGGGGTCCGTGGCCGATCGACCCGGCGCCGCGGATCGCACGTTCGACCCTCTCGGCGCGTTCTCGATCGCCGACGTCGCCGATCCGATCCCGCTCTACGCGCTCCCACTTCCGGACGCGGTCGGACCCGCGCTCACCATCGCCGCGGGTCGGGGCCTGCCGCAGTACAGGACCGCGTTCGTCGGAAGGAAGAGTGACGTCGACGCGCTCCTCGACCTGCTCGATCGCGGGCGGCTCGCGACGGTGCTCGGCTTCGGCGGCATGGGCAAGACGCGGCTTGCCGTCGAGGTGGCACAGCGCTGGGCCGAGCGTCACGGTTCACCCGCGCACTTCGTCGATCTCGCGTCCACGAACGACCCCGCCAGTGCCGTCGCCGACGCGATCGGCATCCCGAACAGTCGGATCACCTCCGAGAGCACGGCGCTCGCGACGATCGCGAAGCATCTCGGCCGATCGTCGGTGTTGCTCGTCGTCGACAACTGTGAGCACGTCATCGACGCCGCGTCCGAGACCTGCGACGCGCTGATCGACGCCACTCCCGCCGTCCGTATTCTCGCGACGAGCCGCGAAGCGCTCGAGCTCGACGGCGAAGCGATCTACGCACTCGGCGGCCTCACGTCCGAAGCCGCGCTCGATCTGTTGCAGAGTCGCGCGAACGCGGTCGGCGCGCCCGCGATCGACCCACAGATTGCGACGCGGTTGTGCGAACGGGTCGAGAACATGCCCCTGGGCATCGAGCTCGTCGTCGCACGGCTGCGCCAGATCGACGCGACGGAACTTGCCGACGCGCTCGACCGGAGTCTCCACGAGCTGCGCGCGCGGCGGCGAGGTGGCGGCGGCGAGCGCCACGCAACCATGCGATCGCTGATCGAGTGGAGCTACAAGCTCCTCTCCGCCTCCGAGCAGACGCTGTTGCTGCGGCTCTCGCAGCTGGTGGCCCCGTGGCGACGCGGGGCCGCCGCCGCGTTCGGTGCCGACATCGGGCCCGACACCCTCGACTTGCTCATCGCGAAGTCGTTGGTGATGCCCGCACCCGGCGCCCACCTGCGAATCCTCGAGCCCATCCGCCAGTACTGCGCGGAACTGCTGGCGGGTGACGGAGACCCTCGCGCTACCGCGGAGGACGCGCTCGTCGAGTGGGCACGCGCCTTCGTGCCGAAGCTCACGCACGACCACGACCCGGTCTTCGACACGCAGGCCGCGCGCGATGTCGTCGACCAGCTGCCGAACCTCCGCACCGCCGTGACCGCCGCAATCGAGCGCGGCCATTCGGCCGGCGAAGCCGCGATCATGATCGGTCTCTGGCCGCTGGTCGCCGATGGCCGCGTTCGCTCGTGGTTCGGTCCGCAGATCGAAGCCACACTCGGCCGCACCACCGACCCGGGTCAGCGCCGAACCCTCATCCGTCTCGCCCTGCAGGACACGGTCGAGCATCACGTCGACGTCGATCGCGAGGAGCGCCTCCTCGCGTTGTTGCGTGCGATCGATCCCGACGACGAGTCCGCGGGGCTTGCGTTCGTTCAGTCGAACCGCGCGGTGCGCCAGATCGTCGTCGAGAAGGTTCTCGGGCTCGATCCGAGCGCGACCCGATCCCTCCTCGCCGAGTCCGCGCACCGCGCCGGGGCCTCGGGACGCAGGCTCGACGAAGGTGTCGCGCACCTCTTCATCGCGTTCTCTCAGTTCCTCGCCGGCGAGCACGAGTCGGCCGTTGCCTCCGCCGAGCAGGCGGCCGAGCTGGTGCGGCGGGTCAACTTCGTGTCAGTCGCCGCGCTCGCAGACGCGACAGCGGCGCTCGCGATGGAAGGTGACCATGACTTCAGCGACGCGCTCGAGATCGTTGCGGCCGCGGTGCCGCTGGCCGAGAACGCGCGTTGGGAGACGTCGGTGCGCGCGGTCGAGGCATTGCTGCTGGCCCGCGTCGGGCGTCTCGACGACGCCCGCGCCGCGGTCGGCGAGATCATCGACCTCGCCCTCTCTCAATCAGTGCCGTTTCTGATGTTCGACGCCGCGATCGCGCTCGCGGCACTCCGGACCGTCACCCGCGATCTCCCTGGCGCGCGGGAAGCGATCGATCTCGCGGGCGTGGGCCGCACCCCGCTCACGATCGGCATGACGTTCAGCTTGGCTGCCGAGATGGAGTTCGACCTCGGTCTCGACCGCTTCGTCGAGTCCCTCGATCCCGCCGCCGTCGACAAGCGAGCCGAGCGCGCCGCCGCCTATCTCCGCGCCGCCCGACCCGACCTGCACCGGGTGACCGCGGACGAAGAGCGAACGTGAGAGTCGAGGAGGTGGTGAGCGTCCCCGGTCATCTTCGGCGCGCCTACCTGGCGTCACTACAGGAACTGCAGGAGTTGTTCGTCGAGTAGCTCGTGAAGGTGGGTCGCGTTCTCGTCATCCGCGGCGACGACGGTGAGGTGCTCGGATATGCGGTCGTGACCAACGCGACGATCGTCGAGTTCTCCGCGCTCGACGGCAGCCTTGCTGCCGTCCCGGCGATGTTCGACGTCGTCCTGGAGGAGAGCGGGGCCAAGCAATCCCTGTGCAAGACGTTCGATCCGCTGATGGTCACGGCGGCGGTGAGCCGACCCGCGAGGACGAGTACCTCGGGCTACCTGTTCAGCACGATCGTCGACCCCGGGTTGGTCGCCGACCCGAAGGTGACGGCCCGCGCCGCGTCGAGCCGCGATGTGGAGGCGGTATGGACGATCCGCGACGGATTCTTCGACGACCGCTACGAGATCGGGCGTTGATCCCGACGAACAGTCCACTCGCCACCGTGACGCCAGAACCTCCGTTCGGCACTCGCATAACGAGCGCGGACCGAAGCTCCTATGTTTGTCAAGTTGCTTTCGGCGGTGCTGGCAGACCAGTGATGGGCCACTCTGGTGAGGGCGAGCTCTTATGAAGCCATGCGGTGCCGAACGGGTTCGGGATGGCGGGCCGGCCAACCAGCTGTGCAGTTCGACGTATCCCGCCGGTGTCGTGGGAAACGACTCGACTCCTAACACACCGCCGTTCGCGTCGACTGCTGCAGCGACATGAACGTCGGCGTGCGTGTCGACTCCACCCGTCACCGGGCGCGTGGTATCTACGATGGTCATCTGCCGTCCCTTTCTGCTTCAACGGTCGAGGGGTGGCACGCACGTCCCGGGAAGGAGACCGTGCCGAGCACGCTGCACTAACAGCGAACTCGGTCACCCTCCGGAACGGGGCGTGCCTACTTTCACGGCACGAACACGAACCACGCGCAACGTAGAGGCCACCAACAACACGACGGTGGACCCAACAAGAGCTGGACCTGACCGTCCTCACTGGGCAATATGGGGCTCTACGCGACTGAGCTGGGACGTGCTCGAAGTCTCGTGACGGTGTGACGTTCGCGCGTGAGGCCGCCGGCGAGCAAGATGCGGAGCCGGTAGTTGGCGAGGTTGCGGAACCCGCGACCTGATCTCTTGACCTGTTT
>JBBSEC010000039.1:0-36743 GCA_038240075.1 Acidimicrobiia bacterium | reverse complement strand
GAGCACGCCTGAGAACGCGTCGGCGTCCCCGATCGTGAGCGCAGGCCCGACCGCGGCGGCGTAGCGCAACGCGATCCCGATCTCGTCGGGCTCCTCGGGTGGAGTGAGTCCGAGTGGCAGTGCGATGTCGCGTTCGTGCACCCACGAGTCCCAGAGCGCATGGTGCGCGACGAGACGAACGGGGACGTGACCCGCGGGCGACTCCGCCGCCGTCGACCATCCCTGATCGTCGAGCCCCTCGAGCGCACCGAGGAACCCGTCGTTCGACGCGACGAACTGATCGAGGACGTCGGTGAACGTGAGCGCGCGCATCGGCTCGATCATCAAGGGTGGATGCGCGGCGGGATCGAACCTCGCGAGCACCTCTGTCGGAGTACCGGCGAGCCCCGCCTTCACTGACATCTCCCAGAACGCGTTGACGCCGACGAGATGCGCGACCACGTCCTGCACGCTCCAGCCATCGCACCGGCTTGCGGCGCGCCACTCGTCTTCGCCGAGCTCGCTCAGCAGTGTCGCCAGTCGTCGGCGCTGCCGGCAGACGGCGGCACCGCGATCGTCGACCCGGTCGTCGATCGAGAGGATCGGCGGCCCGTTGTAGCGCGGCGACAGCTTCACGGCCGTCACGGTAGCTCAGGGGCGTTTGCGCAGGTCAGGCTGGGGTTGGATCAAGACGACCGGTCACCCGGCCGATGAGTGATGCAGGCGCGTCGGCTTGGGGCGGAAGCGAAGAGACGACGACCACAGTGGGATTGCCAATCTTGAACACACGCTCGAAGCACGTGCCGGTTCGATCACTCGCTGTCGCGTCGCGCGTCGTATTGATCGTGGGCATGCTCGTTGCCGGACTCGTGCCCATCGGTACGTTCGCCTCCACGGCGGCGTCGGCCGACCCGCCCGCGGCAACGA
Source organism: Acidimicrobiia bacterium (assembly GCA_038240075.1). GTDB lineage: Bacteria > Actinomycetota > Acidimicrobiia > IMCC26256 > PALSA-610 > DATBAK01. The sequence continues at coordinate 35,837 of JBBSEC010000039.1, read as the reverse complement.
TCCTCCCGTGGGGAGGTCGCGATTTCGGCGCGACGAACCCGACACCCGCGGTTCCGGCCGGCGAGAAGGTCGTCGACGTCGCCACGGGCGAGCGGCACAGCCTCGCGGTGACCGACGCCGGCACGGTGCTCGCCTGGGGCGACGACGCGTTCGGACAGACCGAGGTACCGGTCACTCCGGTCGGCCAGCAGTTCGTCGCCGTCGCGGCGGGCGCCCAGTTCAGCCTTGCGTTGACCGATCAAGGCTCGGTCGTCGCGTGGGGTGACACGCTCGGCGGGAACAGCTTCCCGTCGTTGACCTCTCCCGCCGGGGAGAAGATCACGGCGATCTCGGCGGGACCCTCGTTCGCCGTCGCGCTCACCGACCACGGAACGATCTTGGTGTGGGGTGACACAACGACCGCCTTGCGCGCGTTGCCGACGGTTCCCGTCGGCGAACAAGTGACTGCCATCGCCGCGGGTGCGACTCACGCCGTGGCGTTGACCAATGCGGGGACAGTCCTCGCCTGGGGGGACAACTCCACTGGACAGGTGAGCCCATTGCCGACGGTGCCCGTCGGGCAGACCGTGACCGCCGTGTCGGCAGGATCGGCATTCAGCGTGGCGCTCACCGACGCGGGCACGATCCTCCCGTGGGGTACCAACATCGGCGCGTTGCCGACCGTGCCGGTCGGGGAGACCGTGGACGCGATCTCGGCCTCAGGTTCGGACGCGCTCGCGCTGACGGACGCGGGCACGGTGCTGGCTTGGGGCAACAACCTCTACGAGCAAGTGAGCCCGATCGCCGCCGTTCCGCCCGGCGCGACGGTGGTCGGAATCGCGGCCGGCGATCAGCACAGCCTCGCGTTCACCGACCTCGGCGAGATCCTCGCGTGGGGCGGTGACATCGCCGGTCTGCTCCATCCTCCGGCGACGCCGGCCGGCGAGACGGTGATCGCGGTGTCGGAGGGCTTTCAGGACAGCTTGGCGTTGACCGACGCGGGCTCGATCCTGTCGTGGGGGCACACCAACTTCGTTCCGGCCGCGGTTCCACCGGGGGAGCAGGTCGGCGCCATCTCCGCGGGCTCGACCCACGAGCTCGGGGTGACCGACGCGGGAACGATTCTGGCGTGGGGTGACAATACTGACGGCGAGGTCAGCCCGTTGCCGACCGTCCCGATCGGGGAGAAGGTCATCGCGGTGTCGGCCGGACAGGGCTACAGCCTGGCGCTGACCGATGCAGGGACGATTCTCGCCTGGGGTGACAACCATGCCGCGCAGGTCAGCCCGTTGCCGACGGTGCCCGTCGGGGAGAAGGTCGTGTCGATCGTCGCCGGGAGCGGCTACAGCCTCGCGCTGACCGATGCCGGCACGATCCTCGCATGGGGCGGTAGCTCGAGCGTCGTGACCCAGCGGCCGACGGTGCCGACGGGCGAGAAGATCGTCGCGATTGCCGGCGGTGGCTCGACCGGGTTGGCGCTGACCGACGCAAGCACACTGCTCACGTGGGGCGCCACCCTCGGCGGCCTCGCCACGCCTCCTGCAGTGCCGCCCGGCGAGACGGTCACCGCGATCTCTGCGAACGGAACCATGCTCGCGGCATTGACCGACGCGGGCACTGTTCTCACGTGGGGCTCGTACAGCGTCGCGTTCTTCCCCGAGTCGTCGGCTCCGAACGTGCCCGCGGGACAGAAGGTCGTCGCGATCTCAATCGGCGGCATCGGCGCCGTGGCGTTGACCAACCCCGGAACTGCGACAACGACGGCGCTCGTATCGTCGGCAAACCCCGCGACCGCCGGGCAGAGCGTGACGTTCACCGCGACGGTCGGATCCGGCACTCCGACGGGCACGGTCACGTTCCTTGACGGTGCCACCGTCTTCTGCAAGCAGGTCGCGGTCGTTGCCGACGAAGCGACGTGTGATATCAGCACGCTCTCCGTCGGTTCGCATTCCGTCCGGGCGTTCTTCGTCGGAAGCGGGACGTGGCAGGCGTCGCAATCCGTGCCGTTGAGCCAGGTGGTCAACAAGATCGCGACGCACGTCGCGCTGAGCTCGTCTGCCGGCTCCTCGACGGTCGGCGACGCGGTCGTGTTCACCGCCGCGGTTGCGTCGTCGCCTTCGGGCACCACGCCGACGGGAACCGTCACGTTCAGGGACGGCTCCTCGGTCGTCTGCAGCGCGGTCACCCTCGCGGCCGGACACGCGACTTGCCCAACGAGCGCGCTCGCGGTCGGCTCGCATTCGGTCACCGCGAGCTACGCAGGCGACGCGACTCACGCAACGTCGACATCGAGCGCGCTCGCACACACGGTCAACGCGTCGACAGTCGGCTACTGGCTCGTCTCGCGCGAAGGTGGGATCTTCAGCTATGGCGCCGCGAAGTTCTACGGGTCGACGAGCGCGCTACATCTCGACAAGCCGATCGTCGACATGGCGGCGACGCCGTCGGGTCTCGGCTACTGGTTGGTGGCGCGCGACGGTGGCATCTTCGGCTTCGGCGACGCCGGCTTCCACGGTTCGACCGGTGGTCTGAAACTCAACAAGGCGATCATCGACATGGCGGCGACGCCGTCGGGTCATGGGTACTGGTTGGTGGCGCGCGACGGTGGCATCTTCGGCTTCGGCGACGCGCGCTTCTTCGGGTCGACGGGCGCGCTGCATCTGAACTCGCCGATCGTGGGCATGGTCGCGACACCGTCGGGTCGCGGTTACTGGCTGGTCGCGGCCGACGGAGGGATCTTCAGCTACGGCGACGCCGCGTTCTACGGCTCGACCGGTGGGCTGCATCTGAACTCGCCGATCATCGCGATGGCGGCGACGCCGTCGGGGCGCGGCTACTGGTTGCTTGCCTCCGACGGAGGGATCTTCAGCTACGGCGACGCGGCGTTCTTCGGATCAACCGGCGCGCTGCATCTGAACTCTCCGATTGCGGCGATGGCGCCGTCACGGACCGGCGACGGTTACTGGCTGGTGGCGCGCGACGGAGGGATCTTCAGCTACGGCGATGCCGCGTTCCTCGGCTCGGCCGGGGGCCTGCACCTCACGACTGCCATCGTTGCGATGGCTTCTCACTGATCGCGTCGCGGCATACTTCTGTGGATGGCTGCAGCGAAGCCGGTTTCGATCTTCGGGCTCGGATCCGGGGATCGCGCCGCGATGACCGAGCACTTCCAGGCGCACGGATGGGTGGCGGTCGAAGCCCTCGACCGCGAGCAGGCGGAGTCGGTTGCCGGCTGGGTCGACGAGGTCGCTGCCCTTCGTGACGGTTCCGATGGTGTCATGCAGCACTTCGAAGGGACCGATGCCGGCCCGATGCTGTGCCGGAGCGAGAACTTCGTCCCGATCCACGAGGGTCTGCGCGGGCTGCTGTGTCGCGGACCCTTGGTGGAGGTCGCGGGCGCACTGCTCGGCGAGCCGGCCGTGCTCTACAAGGAGAAGATCAACTACAAGCTCGCGGGCGGCGCCGGGTTCTCGCCGCACCAGGACGCGCCCGCGTATCCGATGATCGACGTGCACGTGTCGGCGATGGTTGCCGTCGACGACGCCGACGAAGCGAACGGTGGGCTCGAGGTCGTGTCCGCGCGTTTCGACGAAGTGCTCCCACTCGACGAACGGGGCTGCATCGACGCGTCGGTTGCCGACACACTCGAATGGACTCCCGTACCGGTGCGCGCGGGCCAGACCCTCTGGTTCCATAGTCGGACTCCGCACCGCAGTGGCCCGAACCACTCGGGCCGGCCGCGCCGCGCGTTGTATCCCACCTACAACGCCGCGAGCGAAGGCGATCTCCGCTCCGCCTACTACGACGCGAAGCGCGCGGCGTTTGCTCCTGCCGCGGCCGGCGACCGGGCGCGTGTCTCGCTGATCGGCGACTTCGAAGGCCGGCCCGTCTAGCTCCATGGCCTGACCGTCGCGTCCCTTTCGCGGCGTTCCCTTCAGCCTCACCAGTGGCCGCCAGGCTCAGTCGCACCGTGACCGACAGCAGACGGCGCACGCTTGGACGTCGTCCGCGACCGGTGCGTAGCGTCCGAGATCCAGCCCGGTTGCAGTGCCGCGGAAGTCGGCGCGCTGCGACGCAGACCACAACGCAACGGACGGACGTTGATGCAACGAGTACTGGTTGCCGTGCTTGTCGCGGCGCTGGCGTTCTTCGTGACGCCCGCGCTGGCTCGATCCGGCGCGGCGATCGAGTCCGCGACCACCGCCCCGGCCGCCGCGGCGGCGCGCAGTGCGAGCGGATTCGGTGCCCAACAGCCGGGCATCGCGTTCGAGCCGCAGGCCAAACGCGACCACGACCTCGATGTGATCGCCGCCGCGGGGATGACATGGGTGCGGGCCGACTTCTACTGGTCGGTCATCCAGGCCGCGGGCCGGAGCTCGTTCGCGTGGGGTCCCATCGACGGGTTCGTGAAGGCCGCGACCGCGCGCCACCTCAACGTGCTCGCCCTCATCGCGTACTCGCCGGCGTGGGCGCGCAATGCCGGGAACGACAGCGCACCCCCGAAGAACCCGCACGACTACGCGGTGTTCGCCCACGCGGCCGCACAGCGGTACGCGCCAATGGGTGTGCACGCGTGGGAGATTTGGAACGAGCCGAACCTCTCGCGCTTCTGGTCGCCGAAAGCCGACCCGGTCGCGTACACCGCGTTGCTCAAGGCCGCGTATCCGGCGATCAAGAGCGCCGACCCGAATGCAACGGTGGTCACCGCCGGTCTCTCGCCGGCGCTGAACGGCGGCCGCGACATGTCGCCGTTGACCTTCCTCGCGAGCATCTACACGCACGGTGGGAAGGGAAGCTTCGATGCGGTTGGCTATCACCCGTACTCGTATCCGTACGCGCCGATGTTCAAAGCCGAGTGGAACACCTTCTACCGGACTCCTGACTTCCACGCGATCATGGCGTTGTTCGGCGACGGTGCGAAGAAGGTGTGGGGAACCGAGGTCGGGTATCCGACCGGGACGAGCTCACAGGCAGTCAGTGACCAACGTCAGGCCGCCAATCTCGTGGCCGCGATCAACCAGTGGAAGGCGTGGACGTTCACCGGCCCGCTCATTGTGTTCACCGTTCGGGACGCGTCGGGCAATCCCGGGACGGTCGACGACAACATGGGGATGCTGCGCGTGAACGGGGTCGCGAAGCCGTCGTTCGCGGCGATCCGGCGCACCCTGCACGGTGCTCGCGCTCAGGGGCTCTCATAAGAGCGCCGCGTTCCCGGGAGAGATCGGCCGAATTACAGTTCGACGAGTGCTGAAACCGCTGCAGAGACGCAGCTCGCCGACCCGGCCGCGTCCAGGCCGACGCTTCTCGGTCGTACTGCTCGTGGCGGTCGGGCTCGTCGGCGGCCTGCTGACCGCGTGCACCACGTCGTCGAAGACGGCGTCGACCGTGCCCGCGACGACGACAACGACAACGACCGCGCCGCCGCCTCAACTGGCGGTCACGCGCCCCAACATCGTGTTCGTGCTGACCGACGATCTCTCCTGGAACCTCGTGCAGTACATGCCGCACGTGCTCCAGATGGAGAAGGACGGCGCGACGTTCTCGCACTACTTCGTCACCGACTCGCTGTGTTGTCCGAGTCGGACGTCGATCCTCACCGGCATGTTTCCGCACGACTCCGGCGTCTTCACGAACGACGGACCCGACGGTGGATTCGCGACGTTCCTGAGCAAGGCCGACACGCGGCGCACGTTCGCACTGGCTCTGCACAACGCGGGCTACGCCACCGCGATGATGGGGAAGTACCTCAACGGATACTCGCCGGAGTCGACGAGGTTCGCTCCGAAGGGGTACGTGCCGGCCGGGTGGAGCGAGTGGGACAGCGCGGGAAACGGCTATCCGGAGTTCGACTACTTCCTTGGCCAGAACCACGCGATCGTAAAATACGGAACGAAGCCGCAGGACTACCTCACCGATGTCATCTCGAAGCTCGGAACCGCGTTCATCGCGAAGTCAGCCGCCGCGCATCAGCCGTTCCTGCTCGAGGAGGCGACGTTCGCGCCGCACGGGCCGTACGTGCCGGCGCCGCGCGACGCGCACTTGTTCCCCGGTCTGAAGGCGCCGCGGGGGCCCGCGTTCAACACGGCCGACACCGTCGGCAACCCCGCGTGGCTCGACCCGTACCCACGCATCGGGGTCAAGGGCATCGCGACCATCGATTCCGACTTCCGTAAGCGTGCGCAGACGGTGCAGGCAGTCGACCGCATGATCGGCAACCTCCAGCACGAGGTTGCCGCCCGCGGCCTCACGAAGAACACGTACTTCGTCTTCAGCTCCGACAACGGGTTCCACCTGGGGGAGCACCGGATGGGTCCCGGGAAGATGACCGCGTTCGACACCGACATCAGAGTGCCGCTCGTCGTCGTCGGCCCCGGCGTCGCACCGGGGCAGACGATCAGCAATCTGGCCGAGAACGTCGACCTGAGCCCCACGTTCGAGCAGCTCGCCGGCCGGCGGGTGCCTGAGTACGTCGACGGCACCAGCCTCGTCTCACTGTTGCTGGGCGAGCCGGCGGGCGCGTGGCGCAAAGGCGTGCTCGTGGAGCACCACGGACCCGACACGAATACGAGCGATCCCGACTTCCAGGCGCCGCACGACGGAAATCCGCCGTCGTACGAAGCGCTGCGACAACAGAACTCCGTCTACGTCGAATACGGCGATGGTGAGCACGAGTACTACGACACGGCCGCCGACCCGAACGAGCTGCGCAACATCTACGAGTCGCTGAGCGCGTCGACCAAGGCGACGCTGCACCAGCAGTTGACGGCACTCCGTGCATGCCACGGCCTTGCCGCGTGTCACCAAGCTCAGTTGCTACCGACGAAGAGCTGAGCACACGCGGCGGACCGCGCGGGCTCAGCTCGTCGCGTCAGCCGAGCTTGTAGTCGAGCTCGAACGACGCGGTCGGGCCGTGGGGCGCACCGAACGTGCCCTTTCCGGTGAGACCCTCGAGCTCGCCGGTCGCCGATCCCGGGACCACCGACGCGTCCCAGGTTGCGGTCTTGCCGTCGAAGTCGCCGGCGGTCTCCAGCACGAAGGTGCCCGTGTGCTTGCCGAGCTTGGCCGAGACCCGCTGAAGACCGACGAACCGCGCAGTGCCGTCGTCCCGGTAGAACATCAGCCAGCGGGCTGCGCCCTCTCCGGCGATGTCACCGTCGAACTTCTGCGTGACCGACGCGAGGGTCAGTTTCGAGCCGCCATCGAGGTCCTGGTAGCTCTTCTCGTCCCATGAGGCCACGTCGAACGTTCCGGATGCTTTCGTCATGATCATCTCCGAGCGTTGCGTGCATGACCTGTTCGTTGTACCCAGAAACGGCCCGGGAAATGCATTGTCGTTGTCCGGCTTGTGCGCATCGGCCAATGTGTCCGGGTGGCAAAGCACGACCGCGGCCCGGGGAACACCGCGTATTGGAGAGCGGAGATGGCCCGGTTGACCGATGTGTTCGACGCGCTTGCGTTCAGCGACGATGTCGTCGAGCTTGCCGTGATCTGATGAGCGCCATGCCGCCCGACTACGACTCCGATCCCGAACGCTGGCAGTCGTGGGAAGCACCGCAAGATGTTCACGACATGATCGGGTCCGAGCTGCAGGGCCCCGTCCTCGATGTCGGATGCGGCGAAGGTCGGCTGGCGTCGGTGCTTCGCGACGGAACCATTTGGATCGGGGTCGACTCATCTCCGGCTCAGCTCGCGGGGAGCCCGCGACGTCCCGTCGTGCTGGCCGACATGCGGGCGTTGCCGTTCCGGGATGGCGAGTTTGCGGAAGTGACACACCTCTGGTGCCTCTACCACCTCGACGAGCCGAGAGAAGCGATCGCGGAAGCGGGGCGCGTGCTGCGCTCCGGAGGCCGTTACTACGCGTGCACCGCCGCGCGCGACAACGATCCCGAGATCATGTTCGAGGGCAACCCGCCGTCGCCGTTCGATGCCGAGGATGCCGTCGCGATCGTCGAGTCCGTGTTCGATCTCGTCGAGCCCGAACGATGGGACGCGCCGTTCTTCGCGCTCGAGACGCGCGAGGAGGTGCGTGCCTACTGCCGGCACAACTTCATCCCCGCCGAGCGGGCCGAGACCGCCGAGCTTCCACTCTGGCTGACCAAACGGGGCGTGCTCGTTCGCGCGACAAAGCCCTGATTCCACAGGGGTTACGCTGATCGGAGGGACGGAAGAGGACGGCGCGTCCGTGGGGTCTTCGCAACCAGAGGATGACGCCGATCGTTGGCGGCGGCTGCGGTCGCCCGAGTTGTCGCGCGACGACATTGTGCGCTTTGCCGGCGACCCCGACGAACGGGTGCGGCGTGCGATCGCGTCGCGCATTGACCTCGACGGTGAGCTGCTCGATCGGCTCCTCGCCGACTGGCATCAGGATGTGCGTCGACTCGCGTTCAGCAACCCCGGTCTGACCGCGGAGCAGTACGAGCGGTTCGCGTCGACGGTCGACACGAAGACCGCGCAGCGGCGGGGCAGAGCCATGGCGTCGCAGCCGCACACGGCACGCGACATGGCGCGATCGTCGTCGCCGCGCCTGCAACAGGCCGTCGCCCGGCATTCACTCGATCCCGAGGCGATCGGCACCCTGATTGCCGCGGCCGACAAGGACGTTCTCGGCCTGTTGTTCGAACGGACCGACCTGCCGGAGAGCACCCTGGTGCCACTCGCAGCCGACGAGCGACCGCAGGTGCGGGTGCAGGTCCCGAAGCTGGGCGAGCTGACGGACGCCGCGTGGATGAACCTCGCGTGCGACGACGCGCCCGAGGGACCGGCGGGCCTACGTTCACCGCCGACCAGCGCGAGGGCGCGTGGGCCGTGTGGACGGGTAAGTCCGTGGTGCTGGTCGGCGGCCTCGACTTCACGCGACAAGTGCCCCGTTCCGACGGTCTCGTCTGGATCCCGGCCGGCGGAGCCGGGCCGCGTTCCGTCAGGATCGCACGCGCGCCGTGAGCTCGATTTCGACGGCGATTCCAAACGGCAGCTCGGCGAGGCCGACCGCCGAACGCGTGTGCCGTCCGGCCTCGCCGAACACGTCGACGAGGAGGTCGGAGCAGCCGTCGATCACGGCCGGCGTCTGATCGAAGCCGGGCGCGACATTGACCATGCCGAACACTTTGATGATGCGTTCGATCCGGTCGAGGTCGCCGAGCTCACTCTGCAGTGTCGCGAGGATCGAGAGCGCCGTCATGCGCGCGGCGCGACGGCCGTCGTCGAGCGTGAGGTCGCCCCCGACCTTGCCTCGGATCACGTCGGTGCCCGCGATCGGCCCGTGGCCTCCGACGTACGCGACGTCGTCGTCGATCACGCACGCGAGGTAGTTCGCGGCGGGTGGGAACACGGGTGGCAACGTGAGCCCGAGCGACTCGAGCCGTTCGCGGATCACGTCGCGGCGCCCCTCAGTCGTCGACCTTGTTGACGTGGGCCTCATGGGTCTTGATCTCCTTGCCGTGCTTCTCGAGCGCGACGGTGAGACCGTCACCGATGACGTGCTTGTCGGTGATCGCACCCCGCTCGCCCTTGAAATCGCCCTCGGTGATGATCACCTTGTCGCCAACCTTGAAGTGGGTCATGCCGAGATCCTGGCACGAACCTCGGCCGTACCTCAACGATCCGATCGGTGGCAGGATTCGACGATGACGAGCGAGCGCTTCGAGGTTCAACGCACCATCGCATCCGACCCGGCGACGATCTTCCGTGTCCTCTCCGATCCACACGGGCACGTCGCGATCGACGCCTCCGGGATGCTCATCGACGCGACGGGGGAGCCTGCCACGGCGGTCGGCGACACGTTCGTCATCCACATGGACCGTGAAGCGCTCAACGACTATCCGATGGGCCGCTACGACGTGAACGTCACCATCACGACGTTCGACGCCGACCGCGAGATCGCGTGGACGGTGCTCGGAGTGATCCGCCCGCCGATCGGCCACATCTACGGGTACACGTTGGAACCCGTCGACGAGGGCACGCTCGTCACGTCGTACTACGACTGGTCGAACATCGACCCGGTATGGAAGGAAGCCGCGATCTTTCCCGTCATCCCCGAGAGCGCACTCCGCGCGACCCTCGGGATCCTCGCCCGCACGGTGGCCAAGGGCGGCACCGCGGCGCCGGCCTGAGCCGGCACCGGACGACTCGATGGACGCGGTAGCGAAGCCGATCAAGCTCGACGATGCGTACGAAGATCCGGGTGCGATCCGGACGCTGGTCGAACGCGCGGGACCCTTTCCGTCGATTGCGAGCTACCTGCCGGCAACCGCGACGCGCGACGCGAACACCGACGTCGGCGCGGGGGAGACGCTGCCGTGGTTTCGCGGCAACTGGGCGGTCAACGGGCGCGCGGTCGTCGAAGGCGCCGACGCCATCCTGCACAACGCGCGATTCATCGAGGCCGCGTCTCGACTGTTCGACACACCGAACGTGACACCGTCGACCGTCGTCGTGAACATCAACGCGCCGATGCCGGCCGGCGCCGTGCACGTCGACATCCCGGCCTTCCGCGGCGCGACGCGCGACGGGTATCCACTCCCGCTCCTGCAGGCGATGGGCGCGTCCGGCTTGTTCGAACCTTGGCGCGTCGTCGAGGCTGGAGCGGTGTCGTGGTTCTACGACGGCCCCGGTGGCGCGTACGACTATTGGCCCGAGGGTCTCGAGGCGCCCATGTGCAGCGAAGGCCCGCCCTTCGGCAACGTCGCGCTTGTCGCCGACAACGACCGCATGTACCACCGGATTGGCTGGGTCGGCGATCCCGCGGCGCCGACTCCTTCGCTCTCCGCCGCTTCCGAGATCCGGAGCACCGGCGCCGGCACGTGGGCGATCACTGATGCGGGTGACCTGCGGGCGAGCTATCCGGCCGAACGGATCCGGATCTCGGTTCTCTGGAAGGCGCGCATCGGTCGAGACGACGGATCCGGCGACGCCGTCGGTACGTTGAGCCCGGATCGCGTGGTCGACGTCATCGCGGCCGATCTCCGTGCGCGCGGCGTCGACGCTCCCGTTCCTGGGTCGCCGCTGACCGACGCCTCATGGATCGATCTGGTGCACGCGACGTACTACCCGGTCGTCACGGTGAACGATTGAGCTGCAGGCACTCGATGCGGTACGGCTTGCGGAACCAGTCGGGTGCGCAGCGGGGTCGGTCCTCGAACGGCGCGTTGGTGCCGTAGAAGTCGAGGAGCCAGACGCGTCCGGTGCTCGGCGCGCCGGAGAGCTCGAGCGCGGGCGTGCGCGCGATGTCGAGCCGGACGGGGCGCGTCGGGCCGTGGCGACTGTGCACGCCGAGCGTCCACTGCAGCTCGACCCGTTTGCTCAGCGGTTCGATCGCGACGATGTCGCCCGGTCGCGCGACGGCGGCCAGCTCGTTCAGCGCCGGCGTCGGACCACTCGTCTGCGTGGCCCGGTGCGCCGCGCCCGGCAGCATCACCGCGACGACGAGCACGAACGTCACGATGCCGGCACCGACTGCGCGCGGCGTCACCACGTCGAGCACCACCGCTATCGCGAACGGCACGCCCCACGCGAAGAGCGTCAGCGTGCGGTCCAGCAGAACCGGAGAGAACCGACCGAGCACGACCGCCAGTACGACCGGTGTCACGAAGCAACACAGCCACGTCCGTGCCATCGCACCGTCCGGGCCGCGAGTGATCACGATCCCGCCGACGACGACCGCGCCGAAGAGAACGACCGCGATCGCGGCCGCCGGGGAGACGAGTGAAGCCACGACCGAGACGGCTCCGTGAAGGGTCGAGTGCGGGATCCACGCCGAATGGTGGGCACGGGCCTGCACCAGGAACGCGCTTCCCCAGAGCGCTGCCCACACGCATCCGCCGGCCGCGATCGCCGCTCGCCATGTCCATGCGTCACGGTCGGTGCGCCGTCCGGGCACGAGGAGCAGGCCCGGTGCGAGGAGTAGCCCAGACGTGTGCGTAAGCAGCGCGGTCGCGACGAGCGCGCCCGCGAGTGGTGCGTGCCACCGACGCGGACCGCGGCACCACGCGTCGACCACCACTGCGCTCGCAACGCCGATGAGCTCGAGCTCGGCGTACATGCGCGCTTCGCGCCCGTACGAGATCTGGAACGTGGCCAACGCCATCATCACGGTTGCGAACACTGCGGTGCGTCCGCGTCCGCGCATCCACCAGGCAAACAGCGCGAGCGCGGCGATTGAGCACAGCGCCGACGGCAAGCGTACGAATGCATCGCTCGCGCCCGCGCGCGCGAACGGCGCGTGCAGGAGATAGTCGAGTGGCGGGTGCGAGTCGCTCACGCGGAGGTGCGTGAACATGTCGCCGAGTGGCATGCGGCCGGCCATCGCCGTGAACGACTCGTCGTAGTTGAGTCGCGACGCTCCCAGCCGCCAGAGCCGGAAGCCGGCGCCGACCACGATGATCGCGCCCAGGACGAGTCGCAGGCGAACGTCGCGCGGCGCCCTGCGTTCGCCGGCGACCGTCGCCGGGCGCCCGGCCGGCGCCACGGTCGTCGTCACCACGTCGGCTTACCGAACGCGTCGTGAGGAGCCCGTGAGAATGGAGACTCTGATCATCGATCGTGGTCGGGTGCGCGCGCTCCGTCGACTCCCGAGTTCACCCCGTCGCCACCGTTGCCCTCCTCGTTGCGTACCCGCTGTTGTCGGGCGCAACTCTCGGCGTCCTCGCGTTCGGCCTCGCCGCCGCGGTCGGCGCCGGTCACGCGCTCGTGATCGCAGCCGTGATCTCGGGGGCCGTGTTCCTCGTCGACGCGGCCGCGCTCTGCATGGCCGTCACCCGACGGGAAGACGACGAGCGGACGGACGAGCGGATGTTCGCGTTCGCGTCGGTCGACGCCGCGTCGATCGCTCCCGCGCACGCACGCGCGTCGTAGGGCGCCGTCCCGCACTGCGGACGCGCGATCGGCGCTCACGATGTGGTAATCGTGAGCGGTGACGAGCCCGAGCACGCCGGCCGCTGATCGAGCCGTGGAGTTGACTCCCACCGCGATGATCGCGGGCGGTGACGCGATCGCGCGTGACGACGACGGGCGCGTCGTGTTCGTCAACGGTGCCCTTCCGGACGAGCGCGTGAAGGTGGAGATCCTCGAGACTCGCCCGACCTACGCGATGGCGCGGGTGCTCGGCGTCGTCGACGCGTCGAGCCACCGGATCGTCCCGCCGTGCCCCGAAGTCGAACGCGGGTGTGGTGCCTGCCAGTGGCAGCACATCGCGATCGACGCGCAGCGGCAGTTCAAGGCCGACATCGTTCGCGACGCGCTGCGACGGCTCGGCCGGTTCGATCCCCCGGAGTTGGAGCCGACGGTTGTGCTCGAACCCTGGAGGTTCCGCACGACGGTGCGGGCCGTGGTGGCGAACGGGCGCGCCGGGTTCCGTCGCGCGAGCTCGCACGATTCGGTCGACGTCGACGGCTGCCTGGTTGCGCATCCCCTCATCGCGGAGCTCATCGTCGACGGCCGCTATCCAGGCGCCGACGAAGTTGTGCTGCGGTGCGGTGCGCGCACCGGCGAGCGGATGGCCGCGGTGATTCCTGCGTCGGCGTCGAGGACCGTGCCCGACGACGTGCGTTCCGATCTCGTGCACGAGCTCGCCGCGGGTCGTTCTTGGCAGATCTCGGCCGATTCGTTCTTCCAGACCCGCGCCGACGGGGTCGACGCCCTCGCAACCATCGTGCTGCGTGCTGCCGACGAGCTCGGCAACGCGACCACGGCAATCGATCTCTACAGCGGTGTCGGCATCTTCGCCGGGGTGCTGGCTACGCGCGGATGGTCGGTCACCGCCGTCGAGAGCGCGCGTTCCGCCGTTGCGGATGCACGCATCAACCTCCGAGAGCTCGACGTGGCGGTCGCGCGCAGCGACGTCACGAAGTGGACGCCTCGGCGCGCGGATCTTGCCGTCGCCGACCCGAGCCGGACGGGGCTCGGAAAACGAGGCGTCGCTGCAATCGTCGCGACCGGTGCCCTGCGTGTGGTCCTCGTGAGCTGCGACGCCGCGAGTCTCGGACGCGATGCCGGCCTGCTGCGTGGCGCGGGATACGAGCCGACGTCGGTCGTTCCCGTCGACCTCTTTCCGCACACCGCGCACGTCGAGGTCGTCACGATCTTCGACCGGTGAGCCGGTCCGATCAACGTCGTACGCTCTGTCGACCCCATTGCGCGTCTCTGCGGAAGGAACCCTCGTGCCCACTCCGAATCTCAAGGCCGGCGGCCTCGCGACCAGCGAGCTCGAAGACTGGGGCCTGCTCGAGCCTCCGCTCGCGACCCCGCTCGGCGGCGACATGCCGACGTTCGGCCTCGATCTCTACGCGACTGAAGACGGCTCGATCTCGACCGGCACCTGGGAGTGCGGCCCCGGCAACAGCCGCTGGGACATGCCCGACGAAGGCGAGTTCATCCACGTGCTGTCGGGTCGGATGACGTGCACCGCCGACGACGGCACGATCACGGAGGTCGGCCCCGGCTCGACGGTCGTGTTCCCGAAGGGCTGGGCCGGAACCTGGGACATCCACGAGACGCTTCGCAAGGTCTACGTGATCTTCAAGTGAGCGATACCGGGAAGGACGGACCTCATGGATGAACGTCCGCCGGTTTGGATCGGTCATGCAGTGCTGACCGTCACCGACCTCGACGCGTCGACCTCGTTCTGGAGCTCGGTCGGCATGCGCGTGGTCGAGAAGAATCCCAATGTCACGGTGCTGGAGCTGCGCGGCGGCACGCACCTTGTCCTCGTGCCGGGAGCCCCGAAGCCGGGGGAGGCGCCGTTCGACCTCATGGTCGAGGACCTCGACGCGACGCACTCGGCGTGGAGCGCCGCCGGGATCGATCCGTCGCGCATCGAACGCGGCCGGATCCACGACTGGTTCGTGGCGCGCGATCCCGACGGCTACGAGGTCACCGTGAACTCGTCCCACGTCGTCGGCCCCGTCTGACCGTCTCGCCGAACTGATCGATCTGGGTGACGTCGCGCGTCACCCAACTCGATCAGTTGCCGATTCGATACCCTACCTGGGTATAGTTCGGCCGAACGAGGAGAGGTGGACGGGTGCTCGGATACGGCGAGAGCAAGGACGCGTACCGCAAGCGGTTGCGGCGCATCGAGGGCCAGATCCGGGGCCTCGAAGCCATGATCGAAGACGACCGCTACTGCATCGACATCCTCACGCAGATCTCGGCGGCCACCCGGGCCCTGCAGTCGATCGCCCTCGCGCTGGTCGACGACCACCTCAGCCACTGTGTGCGGGAGGCGATCGACGCGGGCGGGCCGGAGGCCGACGCCAAGGTCGCCGAGGCGTCGGCCGCGATCGCGAGGCTCGTGCGCTCGTGATCGGCGTGGTCGTGATCGTCGCAGTCGACGTCGTCGGCGATGTGGGTGCGGCCGCGATGGCGAAGTCGCTGTTCCAGAAGGGTGCCGACTTCACGACCGCGATGGTCTTCATGTTCGCGTCGACCAACCTCGTGGTCGAGCTCGGGATCGTGCTGCTCATCCTGATGGGTTGGCAGTTCACGGCGGCCGAGTTCATCGGCGGACCGATCATGATCGCGTTGCTCGCAGTCACCGGCGGTTACTTCCTGCAGCGCCGGCTCACCGATCGCGCCCGCGTCGAGCTCGTTGCGGCCGCGGCGCACGGCGGGCACGGCCCGCACGAAGGGCACGATCACGACGCAATGACGGGCGTGAGTGAAGCCCGCCAGACCGAGCTGGAGCATCAGCCCTGGAAGGAGAAGCTCACGTCGAAGTCGGCGTGGGCCGACGCGGCCGCGTACACGATGGCCGACATCACGATGCTGCGCTTCGAGTTGGTGATCGGCTATGTCGTCGCGGGCTTCCTCGCCGCGCTCGTGTCCCCGCACGTCTGGAACGACCTGTTCTGGCCGCACCACGGAGTGTTCACCTCGATCGAGAACGTCATCGTCGGTCCGCTCATCGCGATTGCGAGCTTTGTCTGCTCGATCGGGAACGTGCCGCTCGCGGCCGCACTCTGGCGCGGAGGCATCAGCTTCGGCGGCGTGATCAGCTTCATCTTCGCCGACCTGATCACGTTGCCGTTGCTCCTGATCTACCGCAAGTACTACGGCACGCGCATCGCGCTGCGATTGCTCGTGCAGTTCTGGTTGGTGATGTCGACTGCGGGCCTGATCGTCGAAGGCCTCTTCGCCGGGCTTCACCTTCTGCCCGCGCACCGCACGGGCGAGGTGGTGATGACCCGCTTCCGGTGGAACTACACGTCGATTCTCGACATCGTCGCGATCGGCGTGTTCGGGTTGCTGTACTGGCTGTACCGCAACCGGTCACGGCTGGGTGGTGGCGGGGGCTATGCCATCGACCCGGTCTGCCACATGCAGGTCCGGACGGCTGATGCGCCGGCGTCGGCGGTCCACGAGGGCGCCCGGGTCTTCTTCTGCTCCGATCGCTGTCGCGAGCGGTTCGAGGCCGGCGTCTAACGTAAGCCCGTCGGAAAGGGGAACGCCTTGGAGAACGATGGCCTGCGCCCGGTCGAGCGGCGCGTCCTTCGCCTGGCGGACGACGGCGTGTCACTCGCCGAGATCGCCCGGCGGTTCCAACGGAGCCCCAATCACATCAAGCGCGTGATCGGATGGTCGCGGCTCCCAGGCCGCGACGGCAAGACGGAGATCGCGACGTTGCGCCCGATCGAGCGGTGTGTGCTCCACTGGCGTGACCAGGGAGCGGCGTACGAGGACATCGGTCCGCGGTTGCGCCGCAGCGCCGACTTCGTCGAGCGCGTTGAAGGGTTTGCGCGCTACAAGCTGCTGTCTGCGTAGCGGGCGTCGCGCGTGCGAGTCGTCGACTTCGAGCAAGGACCGACGCCGCCCGCCGTCGTGGCCGAGCACGTCGCGGTTCCCGAGACGCGTCCGCGCGAACGCGCGCTCGTGCGACTCAACATGATCGCGTCGGTCGACGGTGGCAGCGCGGTCGCCGGCCTCTCCGGTGGCCTCGGCAATCGCGACGACCATCTCGTGTTCGGCGGGCTGCGCGGGCACGCCGACGCCGTCATCGTCGGGATGAGCACCGCGATCGCGGAGCACTACCACCCGCCGGAATCGTCGGGCCCGCAGATCTACGTCGTCTCGAGCAAGCCCGACGTCTCCGCCAACGCCGCGTTGTTCGAATCGGAACTCGTGACCCTCGTGCTTCCCGCCGACGCGCCACCGGTGCCGGCCGGTGTGTCGGAGCTGCGCGCCGGCTCGGACGGCAAGGTGGATCTCCGTGAGCTGGTCGAGGCGCTGGTCGGCAAGGTCGTCATGGTCGAAGGTGGCCCGAGACTCGCCGGCACGATGATCGGCCTCGGGATCATCGACGAGTTCTTCGTCACGATCTCGCCGCGCGTGATCGCGGGCGAATCCGCGCGCGTCGTGCACGGCACTGAAGCCGACCCCGCGCTGTGGACGCTCCGGCACGGCTTCGTCGACGACGAAGGGTTCCTGTTTCTCAGGTACGCCCGCCGTTGACTAGGAACGCCGCGTCTCGCGATCGGGCATGGTGCCGGCGAGCATCTCGATGAGGTCGTCGCGCGCACGCGCGACGCGTGAGCGGATCGTGCCGACCGGGCAGTCGCACGTCTCGGCTGCTTCGGCATACGTCAGTCCGAGCAGCTGGGTCAGCGTGAACGCGGCGCGGCGGTCGACCTCGAGATGGCGCAGCAGATCACGCGCGCCGATCTCACCTGACGGATCCGGGAGCGGCGCTTCGGTCGCGCCCGCGGCCATCGCCGCGGCGCGTCGACGTCCGCGATTGCGCGCGCGCAGCTCGTCAATGCACGTGTAGCGCGCGATCGACAGGATCCAGGTGCGCGCCGAGGCGTCGCCACGAAACCGGCGGATGGCGCCGACCGCCTTCACGAACGTCTCCTGGGTCAGGTCGTCGGCCGACTGGGTGTCGACGAGGGCTTCGCAGAGTCGCCAGACGGGCTCGTGGCTGGCGCGGATGAACGCGTCGAGCGAGCCCGGAACGGCTCGGCGCGCTTCGTGAGCCAGGCGGGTCAGCTCGTCCACTTCACCACCGTAAGCGCCCGCTGACGGCGGTGTGACATCGCGTGTGATATCGCGTGTGATATCGCGTGTGACGTCGCGTGTGACGTCGCGTTCGGGAACTGAACCGGGGGTCTCGTGCGACTACTTCAGTGTGAACTGCGAAACGGCGCGAGAGGCGATCTCGACCCGGCTCGACGGCGAGGTTGCCCGCGTTCACGATCACAGCCTCGATGACCACATCGAGGAGTGTGCGGGTTGCCGCCGGTGGCAGGAGCTCGCACACGAGGTGACGCGCAGCGTGCGTCTCGAGCCGGCGCGGGCGGCGACCGTGTCGTCCGACGAGCTCGTGCGCGCGGTGCTTGCCCGGAGCCGACCGCCGAAGCGTCCGACGCGGCTGGCGTGGGCACGCGGCGCCCTCGTCGCGACCGCGGTTGCGCAGGCCGCGATCACGGCTCCGTTGCTGTTCTACGGTCGGGATCACACGGCACCCGTTCACATCGCGCACGAAGAAGGCGCGTTCGCGATGGCGTTGGCCATCGGGTTCCTCGTCGCCGCGTGGCGGCCCGACCGCGCCAAGGGCATGCGGACGGTCGTGGGTGCGACCGCCGCGTTGCTCGTCGTCACCGCGGTCGCCGACCTCGTCAGCGGGCGCACCGGCATCGCCGACGAAGCTCCGCACGCGCTCGCCGTCGTGGGCTGGCTGCTGCTCGCGTACGTCGCGGCCGCGACACCGTCGACGACCTTCGACCCGAGCTGGTCGTTGCGACCGGCGTTGCGCGCG
Source organism: Acidimicrobiia bacterium (assembly GCA_038240075.1). Lineage (GTDB taxonomy): Bacteria > Actinomycetota > Acidimicrobiia > IMCC26256 > PALSA-610 > DATBAK01. Next base: position 17,113 of record JBBSEC010000039.1, on the reverse strand, counting down.
GTCACCGGCCGACGCCCGGCCGTCGGCGACGACGGTGCAGGACGGGTCGAGCCCGAACGCGCGGTCGAGCCGGTCGCGGGGTCGCAGGAGCCGGAGCGCCGCGAGGTCGGCTGAGACCGCGTGAGCGGAATGTCGCACCGCGTGAACTTCGACCCGCCGGGAACTGGAGCCGAGCGGCGGACGACTATGAGGTAGCTGTCATCCGGGAGATGCGAGAGAAGGAGCACTTGGTGTTGCGACGGTTTGGGGTTGCCGGGCTCGCGATGGGCGCCGTATTCATGATGGCCGCACCGGCTTGGGCGCACGTGGAGATCAGTCCGAGCTCGGCGCCGAAGGGCAGCGACGCGGTGCTGGCCTTCACCGTGCCCGACGAGTCCGACGCCGCGAGCACCACCAAGATCGAGCTCTTCTTCCCCCAGGACCACCCGATCGCCGAGGCGTTGGTCGAGCCGATTGCGGGGTGGACCGCGAACGTCGCGACCGTGCGCGTCGCCAAACCGATTCAGACCGATAACGGCTCCGTGAACGAAGCCGTGAAGACGGTGACATGGACCGGCGGACACATCGTGCCGGGCAACTTCCAGCAGTTCAAGGTATCGGTCGGCCTGCCCGACGACGCGTCGTCACTCGAGTTCAAGGTGCTGCAGACCTACAGCGACGGCAGTGTCGTCAGTTGGATCGAAGACCCGCCCGCGGCTGGTGCTGCGGAGCCCGATCACCCGGCTCCGGTGCTGACCCTCACCGCGGCCGGCGACCAGACCCCGGCGACGACCCCGTCGGGAACGGGGAGCGCCTCGACCACCCCCGCGTCGGTCCCGAGCAATGTGGCCACGACGAGCGATGTCGACTCGGCCAAGACCGTGTCGTACGTGGCGATCGGCATCGGTGTCGTGGGACTGGTCCTCGCACTCGGCGCGTTCGCCCTCGGACGCGGCCCCCGCAAGCCCACCACTCGCTGACCCTCTGCTCGCGGCCACACCCGCGCCCGAGAACGCTCCTTGGTACTGCACCGATGTCGTATCGGTAGAAAGTGCAGTACCAAGGGTGGGGTTTGCGGCCGCGCGATTCAGCGCGCGGTTCGCATCACCATTGGCTTCCGTGGCGCTCGACTCCGGCCGCGTGCACCTGGGCGACGACCGCGGCGGCCGCGCTCGTCTTGAACGTCAGCACCTTCGACGCGGTCTGACCGACGCCGTTCTCTCCGACGAAGCGGTACGAGTACGTGGTCGACGGCGCCAGGCCGGTGATCGGCGTGCTGATCGTCTGCTTGGCCTTCACCGATCCGATGTCCTGGGGCTCGGTCGACTGTCCGAGCGAGGTGCCCTGCCCGTACTCCCACCACACGTTCGTGTCGGAGCCGGCGGTGTTGATCGTGCCGGTGAGCGTCACCGAGTGCGACGTGATGTTGCTCGCGCTCGTGCCGAAGATCTTCGGGCCCGTGTTCGGGGTGAACGTGAGGATCGTGCCGTTGGTCGTGCCGACCGCGTTCGTGGCGACGATCCGAAAGTAGTACTTCGTGCCCGACACGAGACCGGCGATTGCCTCGGCCGGGCTGCTCGCACCGAGCTTCGCCTGGCGCGTCGCGGTGATGTGGGTCAGCGCGGTGGGGCTCGTGCCCCACTCGAAGTGGAACGTCGTCGTCTTGCCGTTCGTCCAGAGGTCGGCGCCGAGATGCGCGCCCTGGGGGCCGATGTCGGGCGCCTTGGTCTGGGCGGTCGGCGGGCGGCTCGCGCTCACCGTGCTGATCGCGCGCGCAACGTTCGAGAGCCCCGACTTCGGGTCGGTGACGGTGAGCGTCGTCGTGAAGATCCCGGTGTGGGCGAAGGTGTGGATGAGCTTCTTCTGCGGGAGCCCGGTGCCCGTCGCGTTGGTCGTGCCGTCGCCGAAGCTGACGGTCCAGTTGCCCTTGGTGCTGTTCGACGCGTCGAACGTCTCCTTCAGTGTGTCGAACCCGAGCGGCTGGCTCCCACTGATCCAGACGGTCGGCGGCGCGGGAGTGACGGTGACGGTCGAGGAGACGGTCGACGAACCGGCGTCGTCGTACACCTTCAAGCTCGCGTGATAGGTGCCCGCCGAGTCGTAGGTATGCGTGACGACGCCCGGTTTCCCGGTCCCGGACTTGCTCGTTCGGTCGCCGAAGTTCATCGTCCACCGGCGGATCGGCCGCGCGGCGTCGGCGGTATCGGACGCGTTGAGGACCGCGGCGAACGGTGCGGCGCCGATCGCGGTGCCGGCCGGCGCGGCCGAGGCCGCGCTCGTGACCTTCGACGTATCGAGGAGCGAACCCAACGGGTGCTCGTTCGGCGACTTGGCCATCGTTGCCGCATGGATCGTCGCCGGAGCCGGATGGACGGCGGGGTTGATCGCGTTCGCGTCGGTGTTGCCGATCAGCACCGGCGCGCGCGGTGGTTGCGTGAAGTCGAAGTCGGCGTCGAGGTTGGAGAGCTGAGGAGCGTTCTCACGCACGACCGGTCGCGTGTCGGGGCGGCCGTCGGTCGTCGGGTCGAGACGCTGCCCGCCGAGGAAGACGTCCTCGATGAACTTCTGGTACGAGTCGAAGCTGTGGACCGAGTGGTCGACGAAGCCCTGCTTCGCGTACGGGCTGATCAAGATGCTCGGCACCCGGATGCCCAGGCCGTTGGCGTCGATCGACGGCGGGTTCACGTGGTCGTAGAACCCGCCCCACTCGTCCCAGGTGAGGAAGATCGCGCTCGAGTCCCAGTCGGGGCCCTGCATGATCTGGTTGATCATGTAGCTCATGTACTTGCGACCGTCGGTGAGCTTGGCCGGCGGGTGCTCGCTCACGGAGTTGGTCGGCAACACCCACGAGACCGCGGGCAACGTGCCGGCGCGGGCGGCCGCGGCGAAGTTGTCGACGCTCTGCACATTGCCGAGCGTTCCTTCCTGCTTCACATCGGTGAACTCGGGGAGCGGGTTCCAGATGCTGCCCGTGCGGAACGACTGCGGGACGGGCACGCAGCTGTTGGTTCCGTCGTTGCAGTCGGGCTCGCTGCCGTCGAAGACGTAGTAGCCCCACGACACCTGGTTCTGGTTGAGCACGTGGGTGATGTCGGTCCACGCGTAGTTCGGCGACGGCTCGAAGCGTGCATCTTCGGGCGCGTCGAGCTCGTTCTCACAGCTCATTGCGTTGTTCGGGATGTAGCAGCGCGCCGACCAGTTCGACACCAGCGAGAGGTGCTCGGGAAGCGACCAGCTGCGACCGGAGCCGAACATGTGGTCCATGAGCACGTAGTTGTCGGCGTACGCCCAGTACTCGGGGATGTCGGAGCGGAGCTTGTACGACATCACGTCGGGCTGCGGCTTCGGGAAACCGCAGTCGGGGGAGCCGGGCTTGCTCTCGCACTGCTTCAACGCCGCCTCGTATTGCGCGATGAAGCCGTCCATCTTGCCGCCGTCGATGTCGGCGTCGGCCGGGGTCTGACCGTGCGGCCCGCCGTTGCTGATGTCGCTCGGGTCGTGCCACGGGTACACGCACTGCCCGGTCTGCGGGTCGTTCACGCAGACGGTCGGCTTTCCCTGCGCATCGACGGGGATGCCGTCGGCGCCGGGGTACATCCCGAAGTAGGAATCGAAGGAGTGGTTCTCCTGCATGAAGATCACGACGTGCTTGATCTTCGACAGGCCGGCGTCGGCCGACGTGACGCTCAGCGACGGCGCGAGCCCGTCGGCGGCGGAGGCGCTGGGGCTGCCGGTGACCGTCGACAGGAAGCCGGCGACGAACAGCGCCGACATGAGAACCGAGATGACGCGCGCGCGCCGGGAACCAATGACACCCACGTTGCACGCCTCCGCGTCGCCCGACCTACCCGGAGAGACTCTAACGGGTTCCGGCAGACGGGTCCACCACTCTCCGTGGTCAGTGGATCTGAGCCTCCTAAGGTATGGCTCACCTGACTCGGGGGGAGCGGATGCGTCGGAAGCTACGAGGGGCGGTGGTGCCATTTGCCCTGGTCACAGCTCTAATACTCGGCGCATGCTCCTTGAAGTCGGCGAGTCCGACCCCGACGTCGACCGGGATCCGGGTCGCGAACGTCGAGCTCGTTGCCGCCGGGTGCCGGCCGATCGCGCTCAGCGTGCCCGCCGGGGCCGCCAAGTTCGTCGTCACGAACACGGCCGCGGCCGCGATCAACGAGTTCGAGATCCACGCCGGGGCGAACATCCTCGCCGAGGCCGAGCTCGTCAACCCCGGCGTCACCAAGACGCTCGCGATCACGCTCCCGCCGGGCAAGTTCACGACCGTCTGCAAGGGCGTGTCCGCCCGCGGTGGCACCGGCACGCTCACCGTCACCGGCACCGCGAAGCCGGCGCCCTCGGGACAGGACGCGCGGGCCATTGCCCTCGCCATCTCGAAGTACCGCACGTACCTCGAGACGCAGGCCGACCTCCTCGTCGCGAACACGACGACGTTCGTGCACGCGATCGACGCGGGCGACATCGCGCAGGCGAAGCGCTTGTACGCGCCGGCGCGGATCCCCTACGAGCGGATCGAGCCCGTCTCGGAGTCGTTCGGCGACCTCGATCCCCGCATCGACGCGCGGGTGAACGACGTGCCGGTCGGGCACTGGAGTGGTTTCCACCGCATCGAGCGCGCGCTCTACGAAGAAGGCGACGTCACCGCGATGCGTCCCACCGCCGCGCAGCTCCTCGTCGACGTGACGACACTCGCACGCCTCGTGCGCACCGTGCGGCTCGAGCCCGCGACGATCGCGAACGGAGCCGTCGAGCTGCTCAACGAGGTGACGACGTCGAAGATCAGCGGCGAAGAGGAGCGGTACTCGCACATCGATCTCGTCGATTCCTCGCGATGAGGGCTCAGGCTAGGCGGGCGGGTGGGAAGAGGCCACCACCCCGTTGGCGACGTCGTGGCCGTGATGCTGCAGCTCGTGCACGGTGTGGTTGCCGATCCACTCGACGGTGCGCACCTCGGTGGTCGGGTAGGTGTACAGCCCGGTGCGCTGCCACCCCGCGGAATCGAGCGTCGAGAGCACCTCGGCGAGGGAACGGGCGGCGGCGAGCACCGCGCGTGTGACGGTGACGGGCTCCTGATCGTTGTAGCGGTCAGCGATCACGCGCTCGTCGCGCCCCATGGGCACCAGCGTCGGTTGGTCGTCACGCTGCATGAGCTCGACACGCTCGCGCTGGACGATCAACATGTCGCGCACGTGGCATGCGTACTCGAGCGCCGACCAGACCTCGGGTGCGGGTCGTTGGCGGGCGTCGCCGTCGCTCAGCTCGTCGACGCGCGCCACGAACGACTCGGCCTCCGTGTTCAGTTGGTCGACGATCTCGGCGCGGCCGAGGTCGTAGACGAAACCGCACTCGACGCAGCCGCCGTTGAGCGCGTCGAAGCCGACGAAGCGGAACATCTCGACTCCCGGCTCGAAGGGCGCGTGGTCGGCGACGAGGCGGTTCACGCCTACTCCGAACAGGAAGGCGTCGGGCGCCACGAACGCAACCTCGTCGAACCCTGCGTCACGGAACGCCGCGCGTGCGACCACGGTGCCGTCGGGTGTGCGTCGATGGCGCGTCCAGATGACGGTGGCGCCCGCCGCGCACAACGACGGGAGCGCGCCGACGGTGCGGGTGATGTCGGCCTCCACGATGTTGCCGAACACCCCGCAGGCCAGCACCAGATCAGCCGGAACCGCACCGGTGTACGACGAGGTCGTCGACGCGTCGCCGCACACCACCTCGATGCGGTCGGGGAGTGCGGCGCGGGCACGACGCGCGAGCTCGGGGTCGAGCTCGACCACGCGACCGGTCACGTCGAGGCGGCGGGGATGGTCGGCAACGACTCCGGCAAGGTCTCGTCCCTCGCCGGGACACATGCTGATGACGCGGATCGGGCCGGCCGGCATCGCGTCGAGCGCGTCGGCTATCTGCTGCTGCACGAGCACGAGCCGCCGCGAGAGCGGACTGTCGGGATCTTCGTATGCGGTGTGCCAGTCGACCCAGCGGCTCACCCGCCGATCGTAACCAACACCTCACGCGGGGCCGATACGTTTCCGGCATGACCTCGCGCTTCGCGCACCTGATGGCGCCCGGTCGCATCGGCGCGCTCGAGATCCGCAACCGCATCCTCATGTGCCCGATGGGCGACTGCCTCGCGAACGCCGACGGCAGCGTCAGCGATCGCCAGATCGCGTACTACGAAGCGCGGGCGCGCGGCGGAGCGGGGATGTTGCTCGTCGGGTCGGTCAGCGTCGCCTACCCGTCGGGTTCCTACGGTGCGATGCAGACCGCGCTCTCGAACGACGGGTTCCTTCCGGGCCTGCAGCGACTCACCGCACGGGTGCACGACCACGGCGCGCGCATCGCCGCGCAGCTCGTGCACGACGGCCAGCGCTCGCTCCTCGACATCGCGCAGGGTCGACCGGTGCTGTGCGCGTCGCCACCGGGACGCGTCGCAGCCGACCGGCTCTCCCGCATGGTGACCGCGGAGGAGATCGCGGCGATGACGGCCCCGTTCACCGAGCCCACTTCGAAGTTCGCAGCGAAGGTCGCGACCGAATCCGATCTCGAGTGGGTGATCGCCACGTTTGCCGACGCCGTGGCCCGCGCGGCGCGGGCCGGATTCGACGGCGTCGAGGTGCACGCGGGACACGGCTACCTGATCGACGATTTCCTCTCGCCGGCATCGAACGCGCGCGACGACCGCTGGGGTGGTCCGGTCGAGAATCGCGCGCGGTTGCTGTGCGAAGTGGTGCGTGGCGCGCGTGATCGCGTCGGTGCCGACTTCCCAATCTGGTTCCGCATCAACGCGCTCGAGCGGTTCCGCGACGGTGGAGAGACGTTTGCCGACACCCTGCGCGTCGTCGAGCTCGCCGTCGATGCCGGTGCCGACGCGGTACACGTCAGCGCGTTCGCCGATGCAGGGGTCGCGGTCGGCATCACCCGCTCGCACACTCCGCACGAGCCCAACGCGCTCGTGGGATTCGCGGCCGAAGTGAAACAACGGGTGTCGGTGGCGGTGATCACGTTCGGCCGCATCGAGCCTGACGATGCCGAGCGGGTCATCGCCGAGGGCAGCGCCGATTTCGTCGCGATGGGCCGCAAGCTGCTCGCCGATCCCGACCTTCCCACGAAGCTGCGCGACGGCCGGGTCGATGACGTGCGCCCGTGCATCTACCAGTACCGGTGCATCGGCAACATCTTCCTGGGTGCGAGCGTCGCCTGTGTCGCGAACCCCGACACCGGACGCGGCGACCACGCGGTCGAGCTCGTCGCGGAGGGCGCGCGCCGGCGCGTGCTCGTGATCGGTGGTGGCCCCGCGGGGCTCGAGGCCGCGCGCCGGCTCGCAGCCGCGGGACACACCGTCGACCTGTGGGAAGCGGGCACCCGGCTCGGAGGCCGGCTCGCGTCGGCGGCTCGCTGCGATGCGCCGCTCGACCGGTTCCTCGGTTGGCTGCTTCGTGAGGTCGATCGGTCGGATGTCGAGGTCGAGCTGGGCGCGACGGTCACGGCCGATCGGGTCGCGCGCGCCGGCTTCGACGACGTCGTCGTCGCGACCGGTCAGCGTTGGTCCGCGCCGCCACTTCCGGGTGGCGACCTTCCGTTCGTGCGCACCGTCGACACGATCGGCCCGTGGCTGGCCGGCGACGATGGAGCGATCGGATCGGCGGTCGTCATCGTCGGTGGCGGCAAGGTCGGCCTCTCGCTGGCTGACCTCGCCTCGCAACGCGGGCACGGGGTGACCGTGCTCGAGCCGACGACCGTGTTCGGCACGGAGCTCGGTCTGCCCGGCCGCTTCGAGCTGGTTGCCGAGCTCGAAGCGCGCGGCGTGACCCTGCGGCCGGAATGTGACGTGCAGGCGTTCGAGGCGGGTGGCGTCGTCGTACGCGCGGGCGACGGTGCGGTCTCGCGCGTTGCTGCGGACTCGGTGCTCGTCGCGACGCCGACCGGTCCCGACCGTGCGCTCGCGTCCCAGCTCGACGCCGCCGGCATCGCGTACCGCGAGATCGGCGACTGCCGGCGCTTCGGGCTGCTCGAGGGCGCACTGCTCGACGCGTCAGAGCTCGCGGCCGCGCTCTCCGTCTGAGCGGACGGTAGTGAGCGCGGGTAGTGAGCGGGGCGCGCTGCACGCGCCGGGTTAGCCTCGTCGGCACGACCTCCAAGCCCGGTGGTGAGAGCCACGTCACCCACCATCCGTAACCCTCGGGGCGGCTCGCGCAGCTTCGCCGTCGTCGCCGCGGCCTGCCTCGTCGCGGTGATCGCCGTCGTAGCGGCCGCCGCGAACCAGCGCAGCCACCCGCCGCGGCACGCGACCTCCGCGACGGCGGCATCGTCGACCACGACGTCGACCTCGACATCGACGTCCGCGCCCCGCGTCACCGTGCCGACGACGACGACCACCACGGCGGGGCCACCCACGACGGCGCGTGGCGCCCCGACCTCGACGGCGGCAACGACCGTCCCACCCGCGCCCCCGCCGGGCTCCCTGCACGGCGTGGCCGGGGCGACGATCCTGATCGACGCGGGACACAACGGCGGCAACGGCTCCCATGCATCGGAGATCAGCAGGCCGATCTTCATCGGGACCGGAACGCGCGCGTGCGACCAGGTCGGCACCGAGACGAACAACGGGTATACGGAACACGCATACACGTTCGATGTCGCGCTCCGCGTCCGAGGGATCCTCGAAGCCGCGGGCGCCCATGTCGTGATGACGCGCAGCACGGACACCGGGGTCGGACCGTGCATCGACGAACGCGCGTACATCGGTAACCGCGCGCACGCGGCCGTCGGGATCTCGATCCACGGCGACGGCGGCCCCGCGACGGGCCGTGGCTTCTGCGTGTACATGCCGGCCCTGACACCCGGATATACCGACGACATCTACGCCGCGTCGCACCGCCTCGGCCTCGACCTCCGCGACGCGTACGCCTCGGCCTCGGGCGTTCCGCCCGCGAACTACGTCTGCGCGAACGGCCTTGCCGAAGCCAACAACTACGGCGGCCTCAACCTGTCGAACGTGCCCAAGGTGCTCTTCGAGACCGTCAACATGCGGAGCGCGACTGACGCCGCGTACATCGAGCAGGCGTCGGCCCGGCAGCGCATCGCGCAGGGCATCGCCAACGGTCTGGCCCGGTATCTCGCGGGGTAGGGGCACGCCGTCGCGACCGGTGGCAACCTTTCGCGTGGCTCGTGTGTCTGTGGGACTGTGGATCCGGCACCGGTCAGCCTGTTGACCGCCGACGAGCCTGCCCCGCCCGGCGTCGTCGAGGCAGGCGCGACCTTCGACGCCGTCTTCGAGACCCACTACCTCCCCGTGTTGCGACTGGCGGTGCTCCTGGTCGGAAACCAGGAGACCGCCGAGGATCTCGTCGCCGAGGCGTACGCGCGCGTCTTCGTCAAGTGGCGGCGCGGTGGCGTGACCGATGTGGAGGCGTATCTGCGCCGGACGGTTGTCAACGCGGTGAAGAACACGTGGCGACACCGCGCGGTGGGCCGGCGCGTCGAACGGCTCGTCACCCAGGCCACGTTCGATGCCGACCCGCGCGCGCTCGAAACCATCGTGATCGAGCGCGACGAGCTGCTGACGGCGCTTTCGGCGCTGCCCCCCGGCCAGCGGCAATGCGTCGTGCTGCGGTACTACCAGGATCTCTCGGAGGCGCAGACGGCCGCGCTGCTCGGTATCGCGATCGGGACGGTGAAGTCGCAGACCGCAAAGGGGCTCGCGCGTCTCGCTGCGCTCATGGAGGAACGATGAACGACGAAGCGCGTGTGCGCGCGCGGTTGCACGAGTACGCCGACGGTATCGAGCCCACCCATGACCTTCCGGCCGCGGGGCGGGCCCGCTACCGGCGTCTCGTCCGCCGCCGGCGCGCGACCGCGGTGCTTGCCGGCGCGGTCGCGGTGATCGCGGTGACGGGCATCGGTGTGGGGGTCGCGCGCCGGTCGGACCATTCCCTCAAGTTCCAGACCGGCGGGCACCCGTCGACGACGCCGGATTCTGTGCTCTCGACGACGATCGTTCCGACGACGGCCGCTCCCGGTCCGATCGTGACCGGCGAGGCGCTGTCGGACACCACGTGGATCAGCAACGACGAGGGATGGGCGCTCGTCGCCGCCGACCTTCTCCATACGACCGACGGTGGCGCGACGTGGCGATCGGTGTCGCAGCTGCCCGACATCAAGGTCCCGGTCGACGGGATGGACAATGCAGCGTGCGCCGCAGTTGCGTGCGTTGACCACGTCCGCTTCGCCGACGCGCGCCACGGCTATCTGTTCGGACGCGCGTTCCTCACGACCGACGACGGCGGCGTCACCTGGACGCGGCAGCTGTCCGACGCAGTCGTTGCACTCGAGGTGCTGCGCGGGCGCGCGTTCCGCGTGGTGAGCGCGCACGACTGCATTGCTCGCGGTTGCACCTACTTCGTAGAGACGGCGACGGTCGGGTCGAGGACGTGGGAGCGCCTCGCGACACCCGCGGTTATCGGTGACGGCGTTCAGCTTCTGTACGAGGGCCCGCGGATCTACGTGGCGGTGTACGGCAACCCGGCCGGCGGGGGCGACGCGCGCATCGAGCTGCTCCGGTCGCTCGACCTGGGCAAGACCTGGCAGCAGGAGGGCGACCGGTGCCTGTCGTTGGGCGCAAGGGAGGTCGACACGGCGTCGCTCGCCGCTGCGCCGGGCGGGTTCCTGATCACGCTGTGTCAGCCTCGCGACCTCAACGGTGGAGCCTCCGTGCGGGTCTCGTTCGACGCGGGCACGACATTCGGTTCGGCCCATACGCTCCCGTTGGGGGCGGGTGTGATCGTCGAGTCGATCGCAGCCGGATCGCCGAATTCGATCGTCGTCACCGCGCGCGACGGCAACAGGCAGGTAGTCTGGGTCTCGCACGACCGGGGCGCAAGCGCGTCCTGGCATACGACACTGTCGGTGTCGTCGAGCGACACCTCGCCGAATGTCGTGTTCCTCGGGTTCGAGGATGCCCGGACCGGCCGGGTCGGCTTCTCCCCGGACGCGCTCTGGACCACCCGCGACGGCGGGGAGACCTGGACCTCGGCGCGGCCCTAGGAAGGAGGAGGCGACGCGCGGTCGGGAGCCGGGGGCGCCTCGACGTCGGGGTCGAGGTGCATCACCGCGAGCGGTGCGGCGTCAGGATCGTCGGTCTCGGTCAGCTCCATGAGCCAGGGCTCCGGCCCGGTGGCATCGGGCGGCGACGCCTCGAACGGCCACCGGTGCATGGTCGGCGCGAGCAGGAACCAGACGCTGACCACGACGACGAGCACCGAGATGAACAGCGGCCAGGCGGGTGGGCGCGACGCGCCGACCGACGGGTCCGCGGACCGGGACGCGCCGTATCCGAGCGAGAACGCGGCCGACGCCGCGAGCACCACGCCCCACGCCGTGTGCCAGAGGGTGCGCCGCGGATCCCCCCGCGACGCGTGCTGGTCCGGTGCCGGCTCACCGTGTGCCGGCTCACCGAGTGCGTGCTGGTCCACGGTCGTGTCGTCCACCACCGGCGATGCTACGGCCGGAGCCGCACCGTTCTGCAGTCGGGGTGTCGGTATTACAGGCGGCGCAGCACGGTGACGACGCGCCCGTAGATCGTGATGTCGGCCGGGTCGAAGACCATCTCCTCCATCGAGGAGTTCTCCGGCCGGAGCACGATCTTGTTGCGGCGCCGCATGAACGTCTTGACCGTGGCCTCTTCCCCGGGGATGCCGGCGATGACGATCTCGCCGTTCTCGGCGCTCGGCTGGCTCCGGACGACCACGAAGTCACCGTCGAAGATGCCGCCGTCGATCATCGAGTCGCCGCGGACCTTCAGCATGAAGAGGTCGCCGTCGCCGGTGAGATCCTCCGGGACGGGCATCGTCTCTTCGATGTTCTCGGCCGCGAGGACGCCCGTGCCCGCGGCGACGTCGCCGACGAGCGGGACGTGGCGCACCGGCCGACGCTCCACCGTGGCACCGCTCGAGGGCTCGTAGGTGATCTCGAGCGCGCGCGGCTTCGTGGGGTCGCGGTGGATGTAGCCCTTGTCCTGCAAGGCGCCGAGGTGGGCGTGCACAGTCGAGGGGGACGAGAGGCCGACGGCCTCGCCGATCTCGCGCACGCTCGGCGGATAGCCCCGCCGTCGCACCTCGGTGTCGATGAACTCGAGGACCTGCCGTTGACGATCAGTGAGACGCGCACCTTCGGGAGACATGTCCGGAACGTAACACGATCACGCGTTCGTGGCAAACACCCGTTCGACGTTTTCCTTGACACCGAACGTCTGTTCGGCCAACGTAAGTGTCGTACCCCCGTGGTTCCATCCCCATCGGAGAGCGGGCGGAGTCAAGCGGCCGGAAGTCAAGCGGACGGAAATCAAGCGGACGGAAATCAAGCGAGCGGAATCAGCGTCACAGGAGCAGGAGTCGATATGGCAGCCGTCATGTATGCGGTCGAGACCACGAGACGACGCGAAGGTGTCCTCCCCGGCACCGTCGTGGCGCCGCGTCCTCGCCCGGTCACACCCCCGCGAAGCAACCGTTCCGTCGCCACCTACTGGCGGCGCCGGATCGTCGCCGTGGGGATCGTGATCGGAACCGTCGTCATGGCGGCCCACGCGGGTGCGGCGCTCGGAGGGAGTCCCCTCACCTCCTCCGGGCCCCGCCCGCATCTCGTCACCCGTGTGGTCATGCCCGGCGACACGCTGTGGAAGATCGCGGGGGAGCTCGACCCGACGGCCGACCGGCGCGCCGTCGTCGACGAGCTCGTGGCGGCCCGGCACACGACCGCGCTGCAGCCCGGCGAGACGATCACGTGGCAGTCCCGCTGAGATCCAGGCCGGCACGGCGGATCATCCGCAGGGTCGGCGGTAGCGTGCGCGGGTGCGCTGTCCGTACTGCCGCGGGGTCGACGACAAGGTCGTCGACTCGCGTCTCGCCGACGACGCGGCCGCGGTGCGCCGGCGTCGCGAGTGCCTCGCCTGCGGGCGGCGCTTCACCACGCTGGAGCGGGCGCTCGACGTCTCGCTCACCGTCCGGAAGCGGTCGGGGATCGTCGAGCCGTTCGATCAGGAGAAGCTCGCGGCCGGCATCGCACGCGCCGCGAGCGGACGCCTCGACGGCGATGTCGTCGAGACCGTCGTCGCCGACATCGCCGAGTCCCTGCGGGAGCGGGGCGCCGAGGTCACGAGCGAGGAAGTCGGCATGGCGGTGCTCGAACGCCTGCGCGCCCTCGACGCCGTCGCGTACCTGCGCTTCGCCTCGGTCTACAAGGGTTTCGAGGAGCTGGCCGACTTCGAGCGCGAAGTCGGGGAGCTCCAACGGGATCTCGCCGGGCGCGATCTGGGCGGCGGCCTGCAGAAAACGACCGAGCCCAAGGGCCGTCGGGATTGAATCTTCGCGAAAGCCTTCTGACCAGCACCGACGCGCGGGCGATTCCGTTGACACGCGTGTAATTCAGGTGCTGTAATACTCCTCCATCTCGCGTCGGGCCTCCAGCCAACCACAAGATATTGTGGTTTTCGGCCCTGACGCCGGGGGAACACAACCAGTCCGAACAGCACGGGCCCGGGCGGGTCCGATAGGGGGGAACGAGATATGGCGATGGCGCCGCAGCAGCTCGGCATCGGGATCCGCCGGCACTTCACGACGGCCGGTCAGCATCCCTATGAGATGGTCGAGTGGGAACGCCGCGACGCCCGGATCCCCAACTACAAGGACGGCACCGACGCCTTCTTCCAGGCCGGTGTCGAGTTCCCGGTGGGTTGGTCGCAGAACGCGACCAACATCGTTGCCCAGAAGTACTTCCGCGGCACCCTCGGCACCGACGAGCGGGAGTGGTCGCTGCGACAGGTCATCGACCGCGTCGCCGACACGATCACCGCGTGGGGGACACGCGACGGCTACTTCGTCGACGACGACGAGGCCGAGACCTTCCGTGACGAGCTCAAGTTCCTGCTCGTGCACCAGCGCGCCGCGTTCAACAGCCCGGTGTGGTTCAACATCGGCGTGAAGGGCGTCCCGCAGCAGGCGAGCGCGTGCTTCATCCTCGCCGTCGACGACACGATGGACGCCATCCTCAACTGGTACCGCGAGGAAGGCACGATCTTCAAGGGCGGCTCCGGTTCGGGGATCAACCTCTCGGGCATCCGCTCGTCGCAGGAGCACCTGAAGGGCGGCGGCACCGCGTCGGGCCCGGTGAGCTTCATGCGCGGCGCCGACGCGTCGGCCGGCACGATCAAGTCGGGTGGCAAGACCCGCCGCGCCGCCAAGATGGTCATCCTCAACGCGGATCACCCCGACATCGAAGAGTTCGTGTGGTGCAAGGCGGTCGAGGAGCGCAAGGCCCGGGCGCTGCGCGACGCCGGGTTCGACATGGATCTCGACGGCGCCGACAGCCACTCGATCCAGTACCAGAACGCCAACAACTCGGTGCGCGTCACCGACGAGTTCATGACCGCGGTGCTCGAAGACCGCGACTGGGCGCTGCGGGCGGTCAAGACCGGCGAGACCATCAAGACGGTCAAGGCGCGTCAGCTGTTCCGTGAGATCTCCGAGTCGTCGTGGCAGTGCGCCGATCCCGGCATGCAGTTCGACACCACGATCAACCGCTGGCACACCTCCGCGAACACGGGCCGGATCAACGCGTCGAACCCGTGCTCCGAGTACATGCACCTCGACAACTCGGCGTGCAACCTCGCGAGCATCAACCTGCTGTCGTACCTCAACGACGACGAGAGCTACGACGTCAACGGCTTCCGTCACTCCGTCGAGGTGATGTTCACCGCGCAGGAGATCCTCGTCGGCAACGCCGACTACCCGACCGAGAAGATCGCGCAGACCAGCCGCGACTTCCGCCAGCTCGGGCTCGGCTACGCCAACCTCGGCGCGCTGCTCATGGCCCAGGGCATGGCGTACGACTCGACCGACGGCCGCGCCTTCGCCGCCACGATCACCGCGCTCATGACCGGCCACGCCTACGCGACGAGCGCGCGCACGGCCTCACGGATGGGCCCGCACGCGGGTTACGCGGACAACAAGGACCCGATGCTGCGCGTCCTGCGCATGCACCGCGCCGAGGTCGCCCGCATCGACGAGGAGATCGCACCCACGGATCTGCTGTGCGCGGCGCAGGAGTCATGGGACGACGCCGTCGAGCTGGGCGAGCGCTACGGCGTGCGCAACGCGCAGGCCACCGTGCTCGCACCGACGGGCACGATCGGCCTGATGATGGACTGCGACACCACCGGCATCGAGCCCGACCTCGCCCTCACGAAGGCGAAGAAGCTCGTCGGCGGGGGCACGATGTACATCGTCAACCAGACGGTGCCGCGCGCGCTGCGCCGGCTCGGCTACGACTCCAGTCAGGTCGACGCGATCATCAGCTACATCGACCAGAACAAGACGATCATCGGTGCACCCGAGCTCAACGAGTCGCACCTGCCGGTGTTCGCCTGCTCGATGGGCGACAACCCGATCCACCACATGGGTCACGTCACGATGATGGGCGCGGTCCAGCCGTTCATCTCGGGCGCGATCAGCAAGACGGTGAACCTTCCCGAGGAAGTCTCGGTCGAAGACGTCGAGATGGTGCACATCGAGGCGTGGCGCCTCGGGCTGAAGGCCGTCGCGATCTACCGCGACAACTGCAAGGTCGGTCAGCCGCTCTCGACCCAGAAGAAGGCGGGCGCCGACGAGTCGCCCGAGCGGATCGTGGAGCGCATCGTCGAGACGGTGATCGTGCAGGAGCCGGTCCGTCAGAAGCTGCCGCGGATCCGCAGCAGCAAGACGTTCTCGTTCCGCGTCGCCGACTGCCACGGCTACGTCACCGTCGGCGAGTACGAGGACGGCCGGCCCGGTGAGATCTGGCTGAACGTGAGCAAGCAGGGCTCCACGTTGGCCGGCATCATGGACGCGTTCGCGATCTCGGTGAGCCACGGCCTCCAGTACGGCGTGCCGCTCGAGGCGTTCTGCGAGATGTTCAGCAACATGCGCTTCGAGCCCGCGGGCATGACCGACGATCCCGACATCCGGTTCGCGACGAGCCTCGTCGACTACATCTTCCGCCGGCTCGCCATCGCGTACCTGCCCTACGACAAGCGTGAGGCGATGGGCATCCTGTCGGTCGGGGAGCGGCTGCAGCCGACGCTGCCCGGAGTCGAGGAAGCCACGACGCCGGCGGTCACCTCGCACGATCTCCCGATGGAAGACCGTGCGCCGTCGGCGGCGCTGGAGGCTCCGGCACCGCCCGCGCCCCCGGTGCGTCCCGCCGCTCCGCGCTCGCGTGAAGTCGTCATCTGCCACGTCTGCGGCGACATCATGCAGCGCGCCGGCTCCTGCCACGCCTGCCCGTCGTGCGGCGCTACCAGCGGCTGCTCGTAGCGCACCGCTCGCCTTCGCCCAGCCATCCCTCATCCCTGGTCTGCCACTTCTTGCGCATACGCAAGGAACGGCAGGCCAGGGACGGCGGGTCTACGTGAGCCAGGCGCCGAGGCGTTGGGCGACACCGCGGCAGGTGTCTTCGCAGTAGCCCATGTCGAGCGTCGCGGGGTAGCGGGTGAGCACCGCGACGGAGAACCTGTGCTTCAGCGCGGGCGTGTCGAAGATCGCGGTGCAGTGGATCCGCCACACGGGATCGTCGGTGTCCTCGTACCACCCGTTCTTGATCGCGGGCTCGAACGACATGTTGACGACGTCGGCGAAGCCCCACTGCTCGCTCGGCACGACGTTGCGCATCAGGTGCAGGACGAGCGCGGTGTCGGTCGCGTCGAGCATGGCGCCCGCCGCGAGCTTGGCCTCGAGCTTCGCCTGGTCGTGCGCGGTCGTGAGGGAGAAGCCCCAGCCGCTCCACGTGCGTGCGACACCGTCGATTCCGACCGGGCCTTGTTTCACAGGAACATGCCTGACCGGTCCCGGTTGACGGCGACAGGTGTCGCCTCCACAGTGTCGACGCGTGGCCCCCCGACGAAAGCGGCATCTGCCGTCACGCCGGCGTGACGCGGTGGCCGTTACCCCAGGCCGAGCGCGGTCTTCACGGCGGCGGCAATTCGAGCCCCGTCGGCACCGTCGCCCACCCGTTCCCGCACCGCCTTGACCGCGGCGCCCATCGCCTTGCCGCCCGTCGCTCCCGATGCCGCCGCCGCCGCGACCGCGTC
>JBBSEC010000038.1:0-37290 GCA_038240075.1 Acidimicrobiia bacterium | reverse complement strand
GGTCCGCCGCGGAACAGCGTGTCGCCTCCGAAGACGTGCCCGTCGGGCATGACGAGGCAGACGCCGCCGGGCGAGTGACCGGGGGTGTGCAGCACGCGCAGGTCGTGGCCGGCGACGCGCAATTCGTCACCGTGGCGCAACGGGCCGTCGGGGGCGCGCTCGGGGTAGATCGCGTCCCAAAGTGGGCGGTCGGCTTCGTGAATGAGCACCGACGCACTGCGCGTGCGGCGCGCGAGGTCGTCGGCGGCGTTGATGTGGTCGTTGTGACCGTGCGTACAGACGATCGAGACCACGCGGCGGTCACCAACCGCGTCGACAATCGGCCCCGCGTCGTGCGCGGCGTCGACAATCAGCACCTCGTGGTCGTCGCCGACGAGCCAGATGTTGTTCTCGACCTCGTAGTCTTCGCCGTCGATCGAGAAGATCCCGTTGGTGCGGACGCGCTCGATGCGCGGGTTCCTGTCGGGCATCGTCACAGCACGACGACGGAGCGGAGGACCTCGCCCCGCTCCATCTTGTGGAACGCGGCCTCGACCTGGTCGAGCGCGATGGTCTCGGACACGAACCGGTCGAGATCGAATCGGCCCTGCAGATACAGGTCGATGAGCATGGGGAAGTCGCGCGACGGCAGGCAGTCGCCGTACCACGACGGCTTCAGCGCGCCACCGCGCCCGAAGAACTCGATCATCGGGATGTCGGGGAACGTCATCTGCGGGTTGGGGACGCCGACCTGCACGACGGTGCCCGCGAGGTCGCGCGCGAAGAACGCCTGGCGCAACACCTCGGGGTTCCCGACCGCCTCGATGCAGACGTCGGCGCCGTTGCCCTCGGTGAGCGCGCGGATCGCCTCGACCGGATCGCCCTTCGACGCGTCGACGGTATGCGTCGCACCGAAGTCCTTCGCCCACGCGAGCTTGGTGGCATCACGGTCGACCGCGATGATCGTGCGGGCACCCGCAAGCCGCGAGGCGGCGATCGCGGCGTCGCCCACGCCGCCGCAACCGAACACCGCGACGGTGTCGCCGCGGCCGACACCACCCGTGTAGGTCGCGGCGCCGAAACCGGCCATCACGCCGCAGCCGAGCAACCCCGCCGCCGCGGGGCTCGCGGCCGCGTCGACCTTGGTCGCCTGGCCCGCGGCGACCAGGGTCTTCTCGGCGAACGCGCCGATCCCGAGCGCGGGCGAGAGCACCGTGCCGTCGGCGAGGGTCATCTTCTGCGTCGCGTTGTGCGTCGCGAAGCACAGCCACGGGCGCCCCCGGCGGCACGCGCGGCACTCGCCGCAGACCGCCCGCCAGTTCAGGACGACGAAGTCGCCCGGCGCGACCGAGGTGACGTCGGGACCGACCGCTTCCACGATGCCCGCGGCTTCGTGGCCGAGGAGGAACGGAAAGTCGTCGTTGATCCCTCCCTCGCGATAGTGGAGGTCGGTGTGGCAGACACCGCACGCCTGCACCTTCACCAACGCCTCGCCGGGACCGGGGTCGGGGACGATGATCGTCTCGACGCTCACCGGCGCGCCCTTGCTCGAGGCGACGACGCCCTGCACCTGCTGTGCCATCTCGATTGCTCCTTACGTTTCCGAGCGCGCTTCTTATCCGAGGAATTCGCCGCCGTTGACGTCGAGAGTCTGGCCGGTGATCACGCGCGACCAAGATGACGCGAAGAACACCACCGAGTTCGCGATGTCGTCCTGTGGCGGGATCTCGCCGAGCGGGATCTCGCTCTCGATCTCGGCCCGCACGTCGTCGACGGTGATACCGCGCGATTCCGACTGCCACTGCTGGTAGATGTCGACCGACGGGCCGCCGATCCACCCGGGCGCGACGGCGTTCACGCGCACCCGGCTCGGGCCCAGCTCGATCGCGAGCGTCTTCATCGCGGTGTGCAGCGCGCCCTTCGACGTCGAGTAGCCGCCCTCGCCGGCGCGGATCTTGCGCATGCTCATCGAGAGGATGAACACCACCGACGCGTCGCCCCGCTGCGTCGCCGACTCCTTGAGCGCGGGGATGCACGCCTGGGTCAGCCCGAGCGCCCCCCACACGTTCACGTCGTAGACCTTGCGCCACTTCACCAGATCGACCTGCTCGAACGGCTGGTACGGGTCCATCCGGAACGCGTTGTTCACGAGGATGTCGATGTGGCCGAGCTCCGAAATCGCCCGTGCGACGAGCGCATCGACCGCCTCGCGGTCGACGAGATTCGTCGGCACAGCAATGGCGTTCCCACCCGCGGCGACGATCTCGGCCCGCACCGACTCGAGGTAGTCGGCCGACCGCGCGGCGAGAACAACCGTCGCACCTTCGCGAGCTAATGCCTTTGCGTTCGCCTGACCGAGCCCCGGCCCGACACCGGAAACGATCGCGACCTTGCCGTCGAGCAACCGGCCTTCGAGCATCGTGGTGACCTCCTTGTCTCAGCCTACGATGCCGCCGATGGGCGCACGGGTGGCTGCACTGATCGCCGCGGCCGGAGTCTTCGCGATGGTGCTGCTCTCCGGAGCGACGCCCGCAGGGGCACAGGGCTTCGGTGCGGAAGGCATCGACCACATCAACGTCGACCTCACCGCGTTCCGCGACGGCAAGCTCGCGGTCGTCGAGACGATCGCGTACGACTTCGGTGTCGTGCCGAAGCACGGGATCATCCGCGTCATCCCCGATCGCACCCGCTTCGACAAGCATCACGACCGCCGCTATCCGATCACCGTCACGTCGGTGACGGCCTCCGCGCGGGCATCGGCGAAGCGTTCGGTCTCCCAGCACGGCGCCGACCTGCAGATCAAGATCGGTGATGCGAAGCGGACCGTCTCCGGGCCGGTCACCTACGTCATCTCCTACACGGTGCTCGGCGCCTTCGACCGCTTTCCCGATCACGACGAGCTGAACTGGAACGCGGTCGGCACGGAGTGGAGCGTTCCCATCGACGCCGTGACGGTGCGGCTGCACGCGCCCGCGGCCGTCACCAAGGTCGCCTGCGAGACCGGTTACTCGGGCTCACGGTTGCCCTGCACGAAGGCCGCGGTCGCGGGTCCGGCAACGACCGCCGACTACGGGCAGGACCAGCTCGGCTCGGATCAGGGCGTCACGATCGTGGCGGCGATGCCGGCGGGTTCCATTGCCACCGTCGGTCCGATTCTCGCCAAGCACTGGACGATCGACCAGGGCTTCGCGCTCACCAGCGCGACCATCAGCTCGGCGTTCGCCCTCGCGGTCCTGCTTCTCGGCGGCATCGCGTTCCTCGTGTGGAGAGTCGGCCGGGATCGCCGCTACGTCGGTGGTGCGACCGACGCGGTGTTCGGCAGTCCCACGGGTGACAGCACGCGCGTCGGCGTCTTCGAGGACCACACCACACCGGTGGAGTACGCGCCTCCCGACAACCTGCGGCCGGGTCAGGTCGGCACGCTCGTCGACGAGGTCGCGGGCCCGCTCGATGTGAGTGCCACGATCGTCGATCTGGCGGTGCGCAAGTACCTGACCATCGAGGAGATCCCGAAGCACCACGTCTTCGGTCACACCGATTGGAAGCTGACGCGGCTCGACAAGAACGATCCGCTGCTGCGCTACGAGCGGCTCCTCCTCGACGCGTTGTTCGCAGGAACCGACGGCGACGTGTTGCTCTCGAGCCTGAAGACGAAGTTCCACACGAGCCTCGTGAGCGTCGAGGGCGCGCTCTACGACGACGCCGTCGCGCGCGGATGGTTCCTGCGCCGGCCCGACAAAGCGCGCGCCTTCTGGCACCGGATGGCGTTGCTCGCGATCGTCGGCGGCGCGGTGCTCACGTACGTGCTGGCCCGCTGGACGAGCTTCGGACTGCTCGGAGCGCCCGTCATCATCGGCGGTCTCGTGCTGTCGGCCTGTTCGCACGCGATGCCTCGGCGCACGCCCAAGGGCACCGGCACCACGCGCCGCGTGCTCGGGTTCCGGCGCTTCATCAGCGAGTCGGAGCGAGACCGGGCCCGCTTCGCCGAGCAGCAGCAGCTCTTCTCCGAGTACCTGCCCTACGCGATCGTCTTCGGTGTCGTCGACCGGTGGGCCAAGACCTTCGAAGGTCTCTCAGCCCCCGACACCTCGTGGTACTCGTCGACGACGCCGTTCAACGCGATTGCGTTCAGCCATTCGATCAACGGCTTCGCGACCTCGAGCGTCGGCACGATGCAGTCGACGCCGGCCGGCTCCGGAGGCAGCGGCTTCTCCGGCGGTGTCGGCGGCGGTGGTGGAGGCGGCGGTGGCGGTTCCTGGTAACCGTCAGATCAGGCTGTGCGGCATTGCGAAGACCTCGCGCGCGACGGGCTCGAAGTGCTCGAGCGGCAGCGTGTCGTAGTCGGGGTCGAACGCAACCTGGTCCCACTCGTCGGCGAACTTGGCCGCGAGCTCGAACTCCTCGGCGGTCAAGGTCGCGCGGTGCTTCTCGCGGGCCGCGGGGTCGCCACCGAAGTGCTGGTAGTAGTGCTTCCCCTGGAAGTCCTGGTGCACGAGGATCATCTTGAAGACCTCGTCGCGCACGTACGGACGCAGGATCTCGGCCGCCATGCGCGGGTGGTTCGGCACACCGATCGCCTTGCCGACGTCGTGGAACAGGGAGGCGACGACCACTTCCTTGTCGGCGCCGGCCCGCTCGGCCAGGGTCGCGGTCTGGAGGCAGTGCGTGAGCTGGTCGACCGCGAAGCCCATGCTCACGCCCTGGAGCGAGCGGAGCAGCGCGAGCACGTGGTCGACGACCTCGGGCTGGGCGGCCATGGTCTCCCGACCAATGACCCCCCACTCCTCGGGGGTGCTTTGATCCATCCGCGTAAAGGTCTGCGTCATGCCGCCAGTCTCCCACGAGCGCCTGGTCCCGTCATCAACCCCGGGGGCCGACCGCCGTCCCGTCCCCTGGTCGCGATTTGTCTCCTATGGGTGACATATCGCGACCAGGGCCGCCGCAGGCCCGCGGCACCCGCTCAGCCGGCGAGCAGGTCGCGGCCGGCGCGGAAGAAGGCGAGGGCGGCCTCCCGGGCGTCGGTCGCGCCAAGCAACGCCGAATAGGCCAGCGACGCGCCGAACGACTCGTTCCAGTAGGGATCCGGCGGCTCGGCAAGGAATGTCGTGTCCCACGGGCCGACGTACAGGTACGGCTCGGGATGGGTGGCATCGCCCGGCGACGCGCCGAAGTTGGCCCGGTGACCGGCCGCGGTGTCGCCGAGATCGCAGGCGATGTCGAAGTGCTCGGGCCAGATCTGCACGAGTGACGGCGGGGGAGCGTCGGGTGGGTTCGAGTCCGCATCCACGCACAGTTGCGCGAAGACCGCGGTCGCGAACCCGTACCACCAGGCGAACACGTCGAGCGCGGCGGCGTCGAGATCGAAGGGCCGGTCGACGTCGAGCGGCGTGGTGGGAGTGAAGAGGTCGGGCGCGCCCGGTGCGATACCGACGGCCGACGCGGCGTCGCCGAGTGTCGTCAGGTCGGTACGCGTCTCGCGTGCCGGCGTGAACGCGGTGTAGACGAGCGTCGTGCCCTCGACGCGCACTTGCTCATCGGCTCCGAAGAAGGGCGTGCCGAAGCCGCCGCGCGTGAAGCGCAACCCGATCTTGCCGTTCGCACGGTGACGCGCCGCGCACAGCACGTGCTCCGCGAGCGCGTGCAACGACAAGCGCGTCGCAACGAGCGCCGCGGTCGCAGGTGGCTGTGGCGCAGGGGGCCACGCACCGAGGGCGCGCGCCGCGCACCACTGCACGAGGTCGGCGTCGCCAAGCGAGGGATCGCGCGCGAGCGCGTCCCACGTGAGGTCGCCGGCCACGCCGGTCTCGAACGGAGCGACGAGCGTGCGCCCGTCGGCAACGCCGCCGCGAGCCAGCGGATCGTCGGTGAACGGCTCCCGCGCGACGGCGGGCGGCGACGGCTCGAGGACGCGTACGTCGTACTCGCTGCCGATCCGCGCCTGCGCTTCCTCGAGGGGATTCAACGCCGCAGTCCTCAGCTCGCGACGAGCGCGGCTTCGATGATCTTCGCGAGCTCGATCGGCCGGTCGCCCTGCACGCTGTGTCCGGCGCCGTCGACGACCTCGACCTTCGCGTTCGGCCGGCGGCGCTGCAGCTCCGCGACATCGTCGTCGGAGACGACCGGCGAGGTCGAGCCGCGCACGAGGGTGAGCGGACCGTCGAACGCGGCGATGTCGTCCCAGAGCGACTGCCAGTCGGGCATCTCGTTCTCGCCCATACGCGGCAGGTCGTAGCGCCACCGCCAACTGCCGTCGGGCGCCTCGATCGCGTTGTGGAGGACGCCTCGGCGCAACGACGACTCCGAGCGCGACGGGTTGAACGCGATCGTGCGCTCGAGGATCTCGTCGAGGCTCGCGAACGACTCGGGCCCGTTGATGAACTGCACGACCGCCGACGCCTTCTCGGCGTTCACCCCGGGCGTCACGTCGACGAGCACCAGCGACTTCACGAGATCAGGAGCGCGCGCCGCGAGCGCGACCGATGTGAGACCGCCGAGCGACATGCCGACGACGAGGCGCGCGTCGGGTGCCAACGCGCGCATCGCCACTTCGACGGCCGCCGCGTTCTCGCGCGGCCAATAGGCGTGATCGTCACGGTGCGCGGAATGCCCGTGACCGGGAAGGTCGATCGCGACGAGCGGCCGGCGCAGCGCGAGGCAGACCGTGTCCCAGGTGTGCGCGTTCTGCGCGCCACCGTGGAGGAGCACGATCTCGGGCGGACCCGTACCCCAGCACAGCGCGCTCACCGCGCGGTCGTCGTCGGCAATGACGAACTTCCGGCTCACGACTGGTGGCCCGTCGTACGGCAGCCCGGCCTCCGCCGCGTTCTCGGCGAACAGACCGAACTCGTCGTATTGCTGAGACATCGTCCCCTCCGGTCGCGATCGCTCGGGCGGGATCGTAGCGATCGGTCTGCGGAGCCCGCGGGTTCGTAGGATGGCGCCATGCGGCTGTCCGAGCTCTCGCCGCGCGCGTACCGGCGCCTCACCCTCCTCGCCCTGCTGCTGCTGGGCGCGATCATCGTGACCGGCGCCGCGGTGCGGCTCTCGGGATCCGGTCTCGGATGTCGCGACTGGCCGAACTGCGAGCCCGGCGAGCTCATCGGTGTGAGCAACAAGAACCAGGCCATCGAGCAGCTCAACCGGCTGTTCACGGGCCTCGTCTGCCTCGTCGTGATCGCCGCCGTGCTCGGCTCCCGCCGCCGCGTGCCTCGACGCGACGATCTCACGACGCTCTCGTGGGTGCTCGTCGGCGGCGTGATCTTCCAGGCGGTGCTCGGCGGGATCGCGGTCAAGGCGAAGTTGGCGCCGGTCAGCGTGATGGGCCACTTCCTCGCGTCGATCGCGCTCGTCGGCGTCGCGCTGGTGCTGCACCATCGGGCGGCCCAGCCCGAGCGTCCGGCGCGGATGGTTTCGGTCGTCTCGACTTCGACGCGGTATCTCTCGCGCGCCGTCTTCGTGCTCACGATCTGGGTGCTCATCGCGGGCACGCTCGTCACCGCGGCCGGACCGCACGGCGGCGACGCGTCGGCAAAGCGGCTGTCGTGGCCGATCCCCGACGCCGCGCGCCTGCACGGTGCGTCGGTCGATCTGCTGTTGATCAGTGTCGTGGTGCTCGCGTGGCGCCTGCAACGCGATCACGCGCCGCGACGCGCGCTCTCGATGGTGAGCGCGTTCCTGTTCCTCGGTTGCGCGCAGGCGGCCCTCGGCTACATCCAGTACCTCAACGGCATCCCGGTCCTGCTCGTCGGGTTCCACGTCGCCGGCGCGGTCCTCGTGTTCAGCGCTGCGATGCAGTTGCAACTCGAGCTCACGGTGCCGGTGCGGGACGAGACGGGCGACCAGACGTCGACGGCCTCGTCGCGCGAGGCTCTCTCCCGGTGGGCACCTCGTTTCGCTACGACCGGACCTTCGAGTTCGCCGTCGGGCGCGACGTCCTCTGGGACGCCCTGACCGACACGGCGAGGTTCCCGGAGTGGTGGCCCTGGCTCCGGTCGTTCGAGCTCGACGGCTCGGCCGCGACGGGCCTCGCGCCCGGCGCGGTCGCGACCTGCGCGATCAAGGCGCCGCTGCCGTACACGCTCGAGTTCCAGGTGCACGTCGAGCGGGTCGAGTCCGGACGTTCGATCGAGACGCACGTCACCGGTGACCTGCGAGGACCGGCCCGGCTCGAGGTCGAGGGCGCGGAGGTCGAGCGCGCGGAGGTCGAGGGCGCGGAGGTCGCTGCGTCGACGGCCCGGCTGACCTGGGCCGTCGATCTCCAGGTACCGATGCTGTCGGCCGCGTCCCTCGTCGCCCGCCCGGTGCTGGTCTGGGCGCACGACCGGGTGGTGTCGAGCGGGGTCGAGCAGTTCCGCGCGCGGGCGCTGGCGCAGCCCCGGGACCACGACGCGCCCTGAGCAGCCTCTGAGTCGCCAGGGTCACTCCCAGCCGGTTCTCACGCGACTCACAGGTTCAGGTGCGATATTGCAGTCGTGCCCGGTGAACGACTGCTCCTCGTCGACGATGAAGACAACCTGCGCTCGATGCTCGAGGCGGCCCTGCGTCACCTCGGCTTCGACGTCCATCCGGTGGCCAATGGGCGCGACGCGCTCGCGGCCGTCGCGACCGTCCAGCCCGACCTCATCGTGCTCGACGTGATGCTCCCCGACCTCGACGGCTTCGAGGTCTGCCGCCGCCTCCGGACCGAAGGCAAACGGGTGCCGGTGCTGTTCCTCACCGCCCGCGACGCGACCGACGACAAGGTTCGCGGCCTCACCCTCGGCGGCGACGACTACCTCGTGAAGCCGTTCAGCCTCGAAGAGCTCGTCGCACGCGTGAATGCGGTGCTGCGCCGCGCCGGCCTGTCGCAGCCCGGCGCCGTGTTGCGCTGCCTCGACCTCGAGATGGACGACGAGGCCCACCGCGTCACGCGCGGCGGCAAGGAAGTCTCGCTCTCACCGACGGAGTACAACCTCCTCCACTACCTGCTCATGAATCAGGGCAAGGTCGTCTCGAAGGCGCAGATCCTCGATCACGTGTGGCAGTACGACTTCGGTGGCGACGGCGGTGTCGTCGAGACCTACATCGGCTATCTACGTCGCAAGATGGACGCGGCGGAACCCCGCCTGATCCACACGATCCGCGGTGTCGGCTACACGCTGCGGGCGGAACGGTAGGCAGCAATGTCGCTCCGAAGCCGTCTGCTCGCGGGCATGGCGGTCGTCGCGATCGTGCTCATCGCTGCCGCGCTCGTCATCACCCACACGACGCGCACGACGCTCGTCGACCGTGTCGACGCGCAGCTGGGGGCGGCGTTCCTCCAGGGCAGCACCCAGTCGGTGTGCGTCGGCGACGGAACACCACCGCGCAACAGTGACGGGCCGCCAACGCCCTTCTACTTGGCCGCGGTCTGTTCGGGCGGGCGCGTACGAACGGTCATCACACCCAATATCGGCGACACCAGACGTCCCCTGCCCAAGATCTCGTCGAAACGCGCGCTGGCCGCGATCGCTGCCGACAACGCGCAGCCGTTCACGGTCGGCAGTGTCAGCGGTGGCGGCCGTTGGCGCGTCATCGAGCGGCAGGCGAACGACGGGTCGCCCGTTCTCATCGCGCTCTCGCTGCACGACGTTTCGACGGCCCTCTCGCGCATCGAGCGCGTCGAGATCGCGGTGACCGTGTTGATCCTTGCGCTACTCGCGCTCGTGACCTTCTTCGTGCTCCGTCTCGGTCTGCGGCCGATCAAGAAGATGACCGAGACCGCGACGGCGATCGCGGGCGGCGACCTCTCGCACCGCGTCCCCGAAGTTGCGGCCGGCACCGAGGCGGGGGAGTTGGGCCTCGCGCTCAACACGATGATGACGAAGATCGAAGACGCGTTCGATCAACGCACCGCGTCGGAAGCGCGCCTCCGCCAGTTCATCGCCGACGCGTCGCACGAGCTACGCACGCCGGTCACGACCATCCGGGGCTACGCCGAGCTCTACCGCAGCGGCGGGCTCGGCGACCCCGAGGACCTCTCGCAGGCCATGCGGCGCACCGAGCAGGAATCGATCCGCATGGGCACGCTCGTCGAGGATCTCCTCCTCTTGGCACGTCTCGACCAGGGGCGCGCGCTCGAAGAGGGCTCCGTCGATCTCGGCGTGATCGCGGTCGACGCCGTGAGCGACGCGAGGGCCGTCGAGCCCGACCGTCCGGTGACCGCGTCGATCGCCGAGGGAGTGCGGGTCGAGGGCGACGAGGGTCGCCTGCGCCAGGTGGTCGCCAACCTCGTCGGCAACGCCCTCGTCCACACTCCGGCGGGGACGCCGGTCGTGGTCGTGGTCACGCGGAAGGGCACCGAGGCCGTTCTCGAGGTCTCCGACCAGGGCCCGGGTATGCCCGAGCCGGTCGCGGCGCGGGCCTTCGAGCGGTTCTACCGGGCCGATCCCGCCCGTTCCCGCCACGCCGGCGGGTCGGGGCTCGGGCTGTCGATCGTGAAGGCGATCGTGCAGGCCCACCACGGGACCGTCGGCATCGAGAGCAACTCCGGAATCGGGACGACCGTCCGGGTCAACCTGCCGTTGCTCTGAACGGCGCCGATCTGACGCCGATCTGACCGCGGTTCCTGCGAAGTGCCAGGCGTTTCACAGCAAGGCTTCAGGTTCGCGGGTTGAAATGTCCGATGCACTCATAGTCTGGGCAACCCCCGGAAGGAGCTCGGCATGGAGCGGCGCAAGATCATCGGTGCGGCAGTGTTCTCGGCCGCGATCGCAGGCGGTGGAATCGCCGGCGTCGTCCTCGGCAGCCCCACCTCGTCGTCCGCGGCCACGGCCTCGGGCTCGACGACCACCTCGAGTACCCCGTCCACCCACGGCATGGGCCGGAAGAGCGCCGATCTCGACGCCGCGGCCAAGGCGATCGGCATCAGCACCGACACGCTGCTCTCCGACCTCCAGAGCGGCAAGACGATCGCCCAGATCGCGACCGCGAAGGGCGTCGCGGTCAGCACGGTGATCGCGGCGATGGTCGCGGCCGCCAAGGCCGATTTCGACAGCGACGTCACCAAGCGCATCACCGACGCGGTCAACGGCACGTTCAAGCGCCCGTTCGGCCCCGGTGAACCCGGCGGCGGCCCGCAGCGCGGCTTCGGCTTCCGCGGCGGCTTCGGCCTCGATGCGGCGGCGAAGGCGATCGGTGTCAGCACCGACTCGCTGGAGCAGGATCTCAAGGACGGCAAGACGATCGCGGCGGTCGCGAAGTCGAAGGGCGTCGCGGTGAAGACGGTCGTCGACGCGATGGTGGCGTCGGCCAAGGCCGAGTTCGCGTCGCAGGTGAAGGCCGGGAACCTCACGGCCGATCAGGCCGCCAAGATCGAGGCCGACCTTTCGTCGATGATCACCAACCTCGTCAACGGCACGTTGCCCCATCCCGACGGCGGACCGGGCGGCCACGGTGGTTTCGGCGGGCCGGGCGGCTACGGCAGCAGCCGGGGCGGCGGGAGCGGACAGACGTCGACCGCCCCCGCGGGCCTCAACGCCTGACGGTCAGCGCTTGAGCACGATCGCCGCCTGCGGCTCGTTCACCCGGAACGTGAAGCTCTCTTCGAAGTAGAGGTGCACGTTCTCTTCGTCGTGGTGTGAGTAGCCGATCGAGATGTCCTGGCCGCTCTCGAAGATGAAGTCGCCGCCGCGGAGGCTCACGACGAGGCAGTGCTCGGTGCCGGGGCCCCACACGATCGGTCCGCCCAGGATGCGCTTCACGTGGTCGAAGACGGGATAGCCGCCGTTCTCCGTCGTCTCGACCACACCGGTGTACTCGGCGGGGCTCAGTGAGATTCCGTACGGACCGTTGATGCCCGCCTCGCGCAGGCGCTCGACGGCCCACGCAACCGCGCGGGGATACGTCTCGTAGCCGCCTTCGAGCGCAATGGGCGCGAACGGCGATGCGCCGACGATGCCGGCGATGTCGGCCGACTTCGCGCCTTCGAAGACGGTCTGGTTCTCGGCGTGGGCGAGCTTGCGCGCGGCGTCGTCGAGATCGTCGAAGTCGACATCGGACGCGCCGCGGTCGATCTGGCCGAGCTCGGCGCGGCTGACGCGGAACGGAACCCGCAGCTCGACCGCGGCCACAACCTTCCGTACCTGCAGGTGAACGCCGGGCACCGGCTGCGTCGCGGCCTTCTTCTGCACGCGGCCTGAGCTCGCGGCGGAGTACTCCCAGCCCCGCGGTCCTTCGAAGTCGACGAGTCGCCGCGCCGAGAGGAAACGCTCGACCGTCGTGCGCGCCTCGTCGTCGATCGCTTCCCAACCCGCCTCCGTGATGGGCGCGAGCTCTCGCATCAGGTGGTTCATCGGGCTGCTCCGTCGTCGCGTAGTGAACCAATCCCGAGCGAACCGGACGGCCCGTCGGCGTCGGCACCCGCCTCGGCGGCGGCTTCGATCGCGGTGATCGGACCTTCAGTGAAGAGGTATGTGCGCAGATGCTCGTCGAGCTTGGGGTCGTGGCGACGCAGCCATTCGATCGTCATCGCCGCGTGCTCTTTCTCCTCGTCGCGGTTGTGTGCGAGAACGGAGGCGAGCTCTGGGTCACTGGTCGCGTCGACGCGCTGCGCGTACCAGTCGACGGCCTCGAACTCTTCCATGATCGACATGACTGCACGGTGGCGGTCGATCGTCCCCGGGTCCAACTGGTCTGCCGGTTCGTGAAGCCCGGCACTGCCTGCAGCCACGACTTCTCCTCACTCGTTGTCGAGCGCCCTTCCTACCCACAGGCCGCGACCATGGAACGTAATCCATACTGGCGCGATGGATGTCCACCTGGTCGACGGCACGTACGAGCTGTTTCGCTCATTCTTCGCGAAGGTCCCCGGCCATCGCGATCCGCAGGGCGTCGAGGTGGGCGCGGTTCGCGGCGTCGTCACGTCGATGGTGATGATGCTCGAGGAAGGTGCGACCCACGTCGGCGTTGCGACCGATCACGTCATCGAGTCGTTTCGCAACGAGCTC
This sequence comes from Acidimicrobiia bacterium, assembly GCA_038240075.1. GTDB lineage: Bacteria > Actinomycetota > Acidimicrobiia > IMCC26256 > PALSA-610 > DATBAK01. The sequence goes on along the minus strand of JBBSEC010000038.1, from coordinate 24,346 downwards.
TGGGAGGGTTACAAGGACGGCTCCGGAATCGACCCTGAGCTGAAGAGCCAGTTCCCGCTGCTCGAGGAGGCGCTCGCCGCATTCGGGTTCACGGTGTGGGCCATGGTCGACCAGGAGGCCGACGACGCCCTCGCCGCCGCCGCGTACCTGGCGGCCGCGGATCCCCGGGTCGAGCGGGCGGTCATCTGCACCCCCGACAAGGACCTCGGGCAGTGCGTCGGCGGCAAGATCGTGCAGCTCGACCGGCGCAACCGGAAGCTGATCGACGCCGCGGGCGTGCGCGAGAAGTTCGGGGTCGACCCGGAGTCGATTCCCGACTACCTCGCCCTCGTCGGCGACAGCGCCGACGGTTTCCCTGGGCTTCCGGGCTGGGGCGCCAAGTCGGCCGCCGCGGTGCTCGGCCACTACAGCCACATCGAGGCGATCCCCGACAACGTGCGCGCGTGGGAGGTCGACGTGCGGGGCGCGGCCGGCCTCGCCGACACACTGCGCCAGGCACGCGACCTGGCGCTGCACTTCCGTGTGCTCGCGACGTTGAAGGTCGACGCCGACGTCGGCGCGGTCGATGAGTGGCGCTGGGACGGTGTTGGCCCCGGGTTCGCGGAATGGGACACGCGCCTAGGGTCGGCCGGTCTCCGACGGCGAGTCACCGCCTTGTCGTCAGCGCGACAGGAGGGTTCGTGATCACACTCGCAGGACGCGTCGCGCTCGTGACCGGTGGAGGGCGCGGCATCGGCCGCGCGATCGCGATGCGACTCGCGGCCGACGGCGCGACCGTCGCCGTGAACTACCGCCGCGACGATGCGTCCGCGCGGGCAACCGTCGACGCGATCACCGCGGCCGGTGGGCACGCCGCCGCGTTCGCGGCGTCGATCGACGACTACGAAGCCGACGAGCAGATGGTCGCCGCGGTGCGCGAGCAGCTCGGCCCCGTCGACCTCCTCGTCAACAACGCCGGGGTCGCGAGCCGCGGGCAGACGGTGGCCGACACCGACCCGTCGGAGCCCGACCGTCTGTGGCGCACGCACGTGTTCGGCGCCTGGGCGCTCTCGAAGCTGGTGCTGCCCGATATGCGTGCCGCCGAGCGGGGCGACATCGTGATGATCTCGAGCGCGGCGACCCTCTACATGGCCGCGTTCTCGGCCCCGTACAACATGGCGAAGGCCGGGCTCGAGGCCTTGGCCGTCACGTTGGCGAAAGAGGAGCGCAAGCACGGGATCCACGTCAACATCGTGGCGCCCGGGCTCGTCGACACCGACATGGGTCGGCGCCTGGTGAAGGGCGCGCAGGGCGTCGAAGACATCCACACCCTCGACCCGCGCAGTGCGTTCGGGCATGTGTGCTCACCCGAGGAGGTCGCGCAGGTCGTGCGCTTCGTCGTGTCCGACTCGGCTTCCTACGTGACCGGGCAGCGCATCGGCGTCGACGGCGGTGCATGGATGTAGCCGCCGGGCCCGCGCCGCCCCCACTCACGGTTAGCGTGGCGATGTGCTCGCGATCTTTGCGGCGTTCGTCGTCGTCGTCATGGTCGAGATCTACGCGATCATCCAGGTCGCGCACGCCATCGGCGCGCTCGACACGATCGCGTTGCTCATCATCGTGTCGGTCATCGGCGCGTGGCTCACGAAGCACGAAGGCTTCGTCGTGCTCCGGCGTCTGCGTGCCCAGCTCGACGCGGGTCGCGCGCCCACCGACGCGCTGATCGACGGCGTACTCGTGCTCGGCGCGGGAGTGCTGCTCATGGTGCCCGGCTTCGTCACGGACGCGATCGGCCTGCTCGTGCTGTTCCCGCCGACGCGCGTGCCGTTGCGGCGCTCTCTGCGGCGGCGCTTCTCGGTGCGCGCCTTTGGCGATCCGCCCGACGACGGCGTCATCGACGTCTGAGCGCGACGCCTGACCGGTCTACAAGGGGCGCAGCAGCTCCGGTGCGACGGGCGCGTCGGGGTTGGCGTCGGCCTCCGCGCTGGGAACCAGGCCGCGCGGCCCGGCCACGCGGTCGAAGTGCTCGAGCGTGAGCGACTCCATGCCGGGCGTCTCCAAGCCCGTCGAATCACCGACGTCAGCCGGGGTTGCGAGCGCGCCGGCTTCGGCGGCCTCGAACAACCGGCGGGGGAGCACCCGACCGACTCCGCCGATCAGCCAGGTTCCCGCCTCGGGATGTGCGGTCGCGATCACCTCGGTCGTCCCCGCGGGGACGAGCGCGCGGCCCGCGCCAATCGCGGCCGCGCCGACGAGCAGGTAGGAGACGGGAAGCTCGGGAACCATCCACGAGTCGATGAGGCGCACCGACTGCGGGGCGATGCGCCGGCGCAACATCGCGGTCAGGTCGCCGACCTCGGTGCGCACCGCGACCGCGGCGAGGTCGACCCGCTCCGCGAGCGCGCGGTCGACCGCGCGTGGCCATCCGACGACCGCGACGACTTCCTCGTCGCGCGTTTGCAGCGGCAGGCTGCCGGCGAGCCGTTCCGCGGTGCGGTCGGCGTCGAGGCGTGCGATCACCTCGCGACACGCTTCGGCAGGATCCGGCGCCGCGAGGACGCGGGAGCACAGCCACCACAGCGGGCCGTTGCCAACGTGGTGCGCGAGCAGCCGCCGGCACGAGACCACCAGCCCCGCGGGGTCGAACGAGAAGGCCGCGAGCGCTTCCGCGGCCTCGGCGGCGAGGGCGTCGTCGTCGACCGCCCACCGACTGACCGATCGGAGCCGCTCGACAGGATGCACGCTCCGCACGCTACCGCCGCCCCAAGCCGGTCCCCACCGCGCCCACCGGGTGACACGGAGCACCGAGCGCTACTTGGGCATCGGCTCCTTGGGGAGGCCGAGCACGCGCTCGCCGACGATGTTGCGCATGACCTCGTCGGTGCCGCCCGCGACACGCATGCCGGGAACCCCGAGCACGAACTCCGACCACGCGTAGGTGCCCCACTCGCCGGAATCGGCGGCGAGACGCGCGCCCAACAGATCCGAGACCAACGCGGCTGTGCGCTGCCCGTTCTGCGTGAGCGCGAGCTTCGCGATCGACATCTCCGGTCCCGGCGTCTGACCGGCCTTGATCTTCGCCATCGCGCGCAGGTTCGTGTAGCGGGCCACGGTCGCGTGCGCGTACACGCCCGCCAGCTTCTGGCGGATGATCGGATCGTCAGCCATCCCGAGCCGCTGCGCCATCTCGATGAGCCGGCCGGTGCCCGTCGCGGAGCCGCCGCTGCCGGCCCCGCCGCCACCGATCGACGCGCGCTCGTTCATGAGGGTCGTGAGTGCGACGCCCCAGCCTTCATCGACATCGCCGAGCCGGTGCGAGTCGGGAACGCGTACCTCGTTCAGGAACACCTCGTTGAACGACGCGCCGCCCGTCATCTGGCGCAACGGCCGCACCTCGACACCGGGCGCGTGCATGTCCATGAGGAACATCGTCAGGCCCTTGTGCTTGGGCTTGTCGGGATCGGTTCGGGTGATGATCTCGCCGACGTCGCTGTACTGCGCGCCCGACGTCCAGACCTTCTGACCGGTGAGGATCCATTCCTCGCCGTCGCGCGTCGCGCGCGTCTGGATACCGGCGAGGTCGGAGCCCGCGATCGGCTCGGAGAACAACTGGCAGCCGACGATCTCGCCGCGCCACAACGGACGCAGGTACGTGCGGCGGACTTCCTCGATCGCGTGGGCGAGGATCGTCGGCGCCACCATGCCGAGCCCGATCGCGAACGGCGATTCGCTCGGCATACGGAAGCCGGCCGCGGCCTCACGCCACGCGCGGTCGTACGCCGACGACAGGCCGCGCCCGCCGTACTCGGTCGGACCGGTGATCCAGCCGAACCCGGCGTCGAACACCTTCTGCCGCCACGCCTTCGCGGCTTCGACCTCGGCCAGTTCCTCGGCGCGCGACTTCTCGTCGAGCAGCCCGACGCGGTCGGAGCCCTGACCCCACTCCTGGCGCTCTTCCTCGCGCCGGGGCAGCTGCGAGTCGAGGAAGCGCTCGGCCTCGGTGCGGAAGTCTTCGATCGAGACCGTGTCACTCATGTTGCGTGCTCCTCGACTTCGCCTGTTCAGAACAGGGCGGATCGTACGGGACGTCAGAACTCAGTGTCCGCCCGCAGACCGGCAAGGAGGTCGCCGAGGCCGGCCAGCGCGGCGCCGGCCGCCCCGAGCCGGTCGACCTCGCCCCGTAGCTTCAACCGCCCCGATGTGAGCGCGCGCTGTGCGTTCAGGGTGCCCTGGGCCAGCTCCGCGGCGGTGCTGCGGTCGCAGACGAAGGTCACGTCGACGGGGTACTCGGGATGCTGGCGCTCAATCCTTCCGCCCTCGCCGTCGAGCACGACGATGTAGCGCACGGCCCCGTCATCGACTTCCTGTGCGATCGCGATCGGGCTCCTCACGAACCGGGCGCCGAGCTCATGATCGGAGCGCAGCGCGGTATCGAACGCCTGCAGCCACTCGTCGGACAGAAAGCGCGGCACAGGGCGAATGTAGCGGTGCGGTCGCGGGATCCCGTCAGCGATGGCCGTGGGGAGCGACCGGCGGCGTACCCTTTCGCAATGGGTTCGAGCACTGCCCACGCGATCTTCCCGCCCGCGCTCTCCGACATCGCGGAGCGCACCGAGGCGCGGGTCGACGCGGTGCTCGCGGCAGAGATCGCGCGCTGGTCGGCGGTCGACGCGGGCCTCGAAGCGCCACTGCGGGCGCTGCGCGATCTGGTGCTCGCGGGCGGCAAGCGGTTGCGGCCTGCGTTCTGCTACTGCGCGTTCGTCGGCGCGGGCGGTGCGGCTGACGACCCGATCGTGGTCGACGTCGGCGCCGCGCTCGAGCTCCTGCACACGTTCGCTCTGATCCACGACGACGTCATGGACGGCTCCGACACGCGCCGCGGCCTCGACGCGGTGCACCAGCGCTTCATCCGCGCGCACCTCGACGGTGGTTGGCGAGGCGAGGCGCGCCGTTTTGGTGAGGGCATCGCGATCCTCGTCGGCGACTTCGCGTGCACCTACGCCGATCTGCTCATGCGCCGCGCACCGTCGGATGCGCTCGACGTGTACGACGAGCTGCGGGTGGAGCTGTGCGTCGGCCAGTCGCTCGATCTCGTGGGCACCGCGCTCCGCAGCAGTGATGTCGGCGACGCGCGCCGGATCGCGACCTACAAGTCGGCGAAGTACACGGTCGAGCGCCCGCTGCACCTCGGCGGGGCGCTCGCGGGTCGGCTCCCTGAGCTGCGCGGGCCGCTCAGCGCGATCGGCATACCGCTCGGCGAGGCGTTCCAGCTGCGCGACGACCTGCTCGGTGTGTTCGGCGAGGAACGGGTGACCGGCAAGCCGGTCGGCGACGACCTGCGCGAGGGCAAGCCGACCCCGCTGCTCGCGATCGCGACGAGTCGCGCCGACGCCGACGGTCTCGCCCTCCTCCTGCGCGTCGGCGCGGTCGACCTCGAAGAGACCGAGGTGAAGGCGCTCCAGGAGCTGTTCATTGCAAGCGGCGCCGTCGCCGAGATCGAAGCGACGATCGACACGCTCGTGGTGCAGGCGACCGGGGCGCTCGCGCAGGCACCGCTCACCGCCGCGGCACGCGACCTCCTGCAGGAGCTCGCCGTCTACGTCGCGTGGCGGGATCATTGAGCGGCGACCAGCCCGAAGACTCTCTGCCGGGGCTCGAGGATGCGCCGTCGGGAGCGCGACGATCAGAGTTGAGCGATTCACTCACTCCTGCGATCACGGTCGCCGGGCTCGAGAAGCGCTACGGGTCGACGGTGGCACTCGCCAGCCTCGACTTCGAGGTGGAGGCGGGAGAGGTGTTCGGCCTGCTCGGTCCGAACGGCGCGGGCAAGACGACCACCGTCGAGATCCTCGAGGGGTACCGCACACCCGACGCCGGCACCGTGCGGGTGCTCGGTCTCGATCCCGTCGCCGACGGCTCGCGCCTGCGGCCGCGCATCGGCGTCATGCTCCAGGAGGGTGGGCTGTATCCCGGGCTGCGGCCGCGCGAGCTGCTCGCGCTGTTCGCCGCGTACTACGACAACGCCGACGATCCCGACGCCCTGCTCGATCTCGTCGGCCTGCGCGATTCGGTCCGCACCTACGTGCGCCGGCTGTCGGGAGGACAGGCGCAACGGCTCTCGCTCGCGTGCGCGCTCATCGGCCGGCCCGAGGTGTTGTTCCTCGACGAGCCGACCGCGGGGATGGACCCGCACGCCCGCGCGACCACGTGGCAGCTCGTCCGCGACCTGCGTTCCCGGGGCACGACGATCCTGCTCACGACGCACGCGATGGACGAAGCCGAGCAGCTCTGCGACCGCGTCGCGATCGTGTCGGCGGGACGGCTCGCCGCGATCGGTTCGCCCGCAGAGCTCACGGCGGGCAATGACGACGGCGAGCTGCGGTTCTCCGCCGACGCCGATCTCGACGTTGCCGTGCTCGCCTCCGTGCTGGGTCTCGCGCCCGAAGAGCTGGCCCGCGAAGGCACGGGCGACTACGTCGTGCGCGCGCCGGGCACGCCGAAGCTCATCGCGGAGCTTGCCTGCCACCTGCGGGACCAGGGTGTGCTCCTCACCGCGCTGCACTCCGGCCACCGTTCGCTCGAATCGGTGTTTCTCGCGCTGACGGCGGAAGCGGACGACCCGTCGGCAGGGGAGAGCCGATGAAGACGAAGGCCGTCGTCGCGCAGACCCGCGCCGAGCTCGCGCTCACCCTGCGCCGCGGCGAGAGCCTGATCGTCACGATCGCGATCCCGCTCGGCATTCTCGTGTTCTTCGCCAAGGTCGACGCGATCGCGACCGACTACAAGAAGCCGGTCGATTTCCTCGTGCCCGGCGTGCTCGCGCTCGCGGTGATGTCGGCCGCGATGGTGAGCCTCGGGATCGCAACCGGCTTCGAGCGCCGGTACGGCGTGCTCAAGCGCCTCGGTGCGACGCCGCTGAGCCGTACCGGGCTGCTCGTGGCGAAGACCGCGACCATCCTGTTGCTCGAAGCGGTGCAGGCGATCGCGATCATCGCGACCGGTGCCGCGCTCGGGTGGCACGTCCCGAGCGGGGTCGTGGCCGCGCTCGGTCTGCTGCTGTTGGGCACCGTCGCGTTCGCAGGCATCGGGTTGCTGTTCGCGGGCACCTTGCGGGCGGAGGCGAATCTCGCGCTCGCGAACGGCCTGTTCCTCGTGCTGCTCTTCCTCGGCGGCATGGCCTACCCGCTCTCGAAGCTGCCGGGACCGCTCGAGGCGTTCGCGCGCCTGCTCCCCGCCGCCGCGCTGTCGGAGTGCGTGCGCGGCGTGCTGGCCACGGGACGCGCGTTCCCGACCGGCAGCTTCGTCGTGCTGGTGGCGTGGGCGATCGCGGCACCCGCCGCCGCCGTGCACTATTTCCGCTGGGAGGAGTAGCCGCAACCGGCGGGCCCAGTGCCGCACAGACCGGTGCAGCGCACGCGGATGCGACCATGTGGAGAATAAAGGTCAGCTCGTCGCGAGGAGGCGGTTGAGGGGGCCGTCGAGCGCGCGTTGCGACGTGATCGCGAAGACCCGTTCCTGCACCACTCCCGCCGGCGTGATGAAGAAGGTGTCGGGGATCTCGCCGACGCGAAACGCCGTGGAGATCGCGTTCGACGTGTCGTCCACCGCGGGCCAGCCGACGTGGAACCGGCGCAGGAAGTTGTGCTCGTCGCGGGGAAGGTCGCCGTGCATCACCGATACGATCGCGAGCTTCCCCTTGTACTTCGCGGCCGCCTTCACCAGCAACGGATACTCCTGGTTGCACGGATGGCACCACGACGCGGCGAACGACACGATCAGGGGTCGGCCGCGATACGCCGCGAGCGAGAACGGATGACGGTCGAGATCGGTGGCCCGGAAATCGGGTGCCGGCTTCCCCAGGAGAAACGTGCCGCTCACCTTGGCTGCGCTCACGCTCCGTTGGTGCGAGCGCACCGACACGAAGAGGAGCGCGCCCACGGCGACGACGATCGCGAGGCCGAGCGCGACGAACGCGCGACGACGACTCGGCGGCTCAGCGCTTGGTGATGAAGGCGTCGGCGGCAACGGCGGCGAACACCAGGAGGAGGTACACGTTGGAGTACCCGAAGAAGCGGAGCGCGGCGGCGGGCGTCGCGTTGCGCGAGAGCGCGATCGCCCCGCCGACGAACAGCACGCCCAGGACCGCGGTGACGACCACGTAGGCGATGCTGACCGAGATGCTGAGACCGAGGGTGAGCGTCACGACGGCCGTGATCGCGGCGTAGAGCGTGATCTGGCGGCTAGTGGCGGGCACACCCTTCACCACCGGCATCATCGGGATGCCCGCCCGCTCGTAGTCGGCGCGGTACTTCACGGCCAGCGCCCAGAAGTGGGCGGGAGTCCAGAAGAAGACGACGGCGAAGAGGATCCACGCCGGGGTCGAGAGGTCACCGCGCACAGCGGCCCATCCGACCAGGACCGGCACCGCGCCGGCCGCGCCGCCGATGACGATGTTCTGCGGTGTCCGCGGCTTCAACCAGATCGTGTACACGAACACGTAGAACAGCGTCGCCGACATGGTGAGGCACGCCGCGAGCAGGTTCGCCGCGAGCGCGAGGTACACGAACGCGATGACGTTGAGCCCGATGCCGAACGTCAGCGCGTGCGACGGCACGAGCTCACCCGCAGGCAGGGGACGGCGCTGCGTGCGGTGCATGAGCTGGTCGCTGTCGCGCTCGACCCAGCAGTTGATCGTGTTCGCGCCGCCGGCCGCCAGGGTGCCGCCGATCAGCACCGCGGCGAGCAACCGGGTCGCGGGGAAGCCGCCGGCCGCGAGCAGCATCGGCGGAACCGTCGTGACGAGGAGGAGCTCGATGACCCGGGGCTTCGTGAGCCGCACGTACGCCCCGATCGACGCGCGCCAGTCGAGCAGGGGGACGCGTTCGGAGGCGGGCTGGAGCACGGGGCGAATGTAACCCAGGGTGTCCGGGCCCATCGAAGCGCCGTTGCGGTACGACGCTTGTGCGTTACGACGAGACGGTGATCGTTCCCGACATGCCTTGGGCGCGGTGGCCGGGGATCGTGCAGTAGTAGGTGTACGAACCGGGCTGGAGCGTCACGGTCGCGGAGTCGGACTTCGTGCTCGGGCCGACGCTCAACTTGAAGCCCTTGATCCCGTCGATGACGAGCGTGTGCTGCTGACTGCCCTTCTCGACGTAGTCGATCTTGAGCTTGCCGGCCGGCGCCTTGATGTTCGTGAAGTTGAACGAGACGTCGTGCGCCTCGATCGTGACGCTCGCCGCGCCACCGCCCGACGGTGCGGTCACGGTCGTCGACTTGCTGCCGCCACCGCCTCCACCGCCGCCGCAGCCGGCTGCGAGCAGTCCGGCGACCGCGAGCGCGGCGAACGCGGCACGGGTGGATGTCATTGATCGTGTGCTCATCTCGGCTCCCGCCTCAGGCTGCGATTTGAGACTACCGAGGCCCGCGCGCCGCGCCGGTAATGTCGGACCGATGGCCGACGACGATCCTGATGTGAAGCAGTCGGTCCGCATGACCGCCGACCGGCTCCTCGTCGCCCAGGGCGACGACGCCGGGGAACGCAAGTCACGCGCCGGGATCGTGATCCCCGCGACCGCGGCGGTCGACCGCAGGTTGGTGTGGGCCGAGGTGGTCGCGGTCGGCCCGACGGTCCGCAACATCGAGCCCGGCGACCGGGTGCTCTTCTCTCCCGACAACGGGTTCGAGGTCGAGATCCGCTCCGACGAGTACCTGATCCTGCGCGAGCGCGACGTGCACGCCGTCGCGTCGCCGCGCTCCGAGAGCGGCACGGGGTTGTATCTGTGATTGATCCGGGAACGGTCTTGCGAGTCGACGGGAAGGTCGCGCTCGTCACGGGGGGAACCAAAGGGATCGGCCGCGCGATCGCCGAAGCCCTCGCGATCGCGGGTGCCGCGGTGTGCGTCAACGCGCGCAAGCCCGACGAGCTGGCCGAGACCGCGTCGGCCCTCGAAGCGCTCGGCGCGCGCGCGACGACGGCTGCCGGCTCGGCCGGCGATCCGGCCGTGATCGAGGCCGCGGTGCAGCACTGCGTCGCGACGCTCGGCGGGCTCGACATCCTCGTGAACAACGCGGCGACGAACCCGCAGTTCGGTCCGCTCATCGAAGCCGACATGGGCGCGGTCGAGAAAGTGTGGTCGACGAACCTGGGCGGACCATTGCGCTTCGCGCAGGCCGCGTGGACGCATTGGATGCGCGACCACGGAGGCGTGATCCTCAACGTCGTGTCGGTCGGGGGCATCCGGCCGGGACCGTCGATCGGCGCGTACAACGTGTCGAAGGCCGCGCTCGCGCACCTCACGCGCCAACTCGCGCTCGAGCTCGCACCGGGCGTGCGCGTCAACGCGGTTGCACCCGCGCTCGTGAAGACCGACATGGCTCGCGCGTTGTGGGAGCCGAACGAGACGGCGATGGCCCGCATGCACCCGCTCGGGCGCCTCGGGGTGCCCGACGACATCGCGTCGGCCGCGCTGTTCCTCGTCTCCGACGCGTCGTCGTGGATGACCGGCGAGACCGTCGTCGTCGACGGTGGCGCCGCGGTCCGCTAGCGCCGCTCGTCAGTCGAGGCGGGTCAGACCGTTGAGGTGGCGCACCGCGAGCTCCTCGTAGGCGCCGGGGTTGGCGTCGACCCAGAACTGCGCGGGCGAGCCGTCGATCGGCCGCTTCACGACGGCCGGCGACCCGGCGGCGAGCATGCCCGGCGGGATCTCGGTGTTCGCGGCGACGACGGAACCCGCGGCGACGAGCGAGCGGGCGCCGATCCGCGCCGCATCGAGCACGACCGAGCCGTTCGCGATCAGGCACTCGTCGCCGAGGATCGCGCCGTGCACGACGCAGTTGTGCGCCACCGTCGCGCCCCGGCCGACATCGGTGGTGAGCCCGGGCGGGCCGTGCAACACCGCGCCATCTTGCACGTTGGCGCCCGCGCGCACGATCACGGGTGCGTAGTCGGCCCGGATGACCGCGCCGTACCAGACCGACGCGCCGGCCTCCACGATCACGTCGCCCACCAGCGTTGCGGTGGGCGCGATGAAGGCCGACGGGTCGATGCGGGGCGTCAGGCCCTCGAACGAGAACGTGGGCATGGCGTCTCCCTTGTATACGGTGGTTCCAGGGAACGGACTACAGGAACGCGCGCGCCACGTCGAGCGCCTCGCGCGCGCCGGCGCCGGTCGCGACGAGGCCGAGCGCCTCCGCGCGCGGCATGCGCTGCACGAACACGCGGCAGTACTCGCCCGCCGGACCGGTGATGCGGTCGGGGGCGTCGGGCGGCCCGTGCGTCCACGCCCGGCCACTCGGGAGCTCGAGCTCGACCCGGAGCTTCGCCGCCGGCAGCGGTCGCCCCGCGAACGAGAACGCGTACGGGAGCGCGCGGGTCGCGAGGAACGCGATGTGGCGCAGACGGTCGGTATCGACACTCGGCACGCCGAGGGCGCGGTGAACGTCGAGCCCGTGCGCCCAGGTCTCCATGAGCCGCGCGGTCACGAACGCGGGCCGGCCCATCCCGATACCCCACGGCACCCGGGCCATCTCGAGGGTGCGCAGCCGCTCGCACTCGGTCGTCGAGGTGCGCTCCCACCACGTCAGCACGTCGGCGCCGGAACGCCGGCGCCCGCGCAGCACGCCCCAGAGAGTGACGTCCTTCGACGACGCGAACATCGTGACGAAGCGGTTGAGTGACCGCGGGCCGTCGTCGAGCGTGTCCATCGCGATCTCGTCGGTGTCGGCGAGATGGGCGATCGTGTCGCGCACGTCCCAGCCGCGCGCGGCCGTCGGCGTCAGCCACTCGTCGGGGCTCACGCGCTCGAGGAGCTCCTGCAGCTCCTGTTGCTCGCTCGCCAGGTCGGCGACGAGCTCGCCGAGCGTGGTCGCGTCGGGGGCGGCCGGGACGCGCGCGCTCACCGTGGCCTGCTCAGCGGGGCCGGGATCGGCCGAGGGTCACCGGCACCTCGGACGGATGGCTCAGCGGCGGCATGCCCGAAGCGATGCGGGCATCGAGGTAGCGGACCAGCTCCTCGTAGACCTCGTTGCCCATCATCAACCGCAGCTCGGCCTCCATCGACTGGTACACCCGCTGGGAGCCCGTGAACGCCTCGGGCGCCTCCGTGCACCACCATGCGAACTCCGCCCCACCCTCGCCCCAGCCGTCGCGGCCGAACTCGCTCAACACGATGGTGAGGCTGCCGTCGTCCTGCTCGTTCTCCTCGGCATGGAGGGGGAGCTGCCAGCACACCGTGGGCTTGGTCTTGCTGAAGTGCACGCCTTTGTTCATCGCGTGCACGTGCAGCGCACACCCGGGACCGGCCTCGAAGCCGGGCCGGTTCAGGAAGATGCACCCGTCGTCGACGAGGCGGGTCCGCCATTCGTCCTTGCCGACCTTCACCCAGACGCTGCGATCCTTGCCCTTCTTGCGGTACTGCCACTCGTCCTCGGTGAGCCGCTTCGCGACCTTTTCGACGTGATCGCGGTCCTTCTTGTCGGAGGCGTGCGCCCCATAGGAGCAACATCCCATCTCGAGCTCGGGCGCGGGCTCGGTGAGCACGCCCTGGCAGCCGTTGCCGAAGATGCACTGCCACGACGATGAGAGAAACGTGACATCGACCTGCCAGCGCTTCGGTTCCTTCCCCCGGCTGGGGATGGTGACCCACTCGCGGTTCGGCGGAGTCATCTCAGGCGGTTCCTCTGTCGGTCGAGCGGCTGTCGCGCGAACGCTGCACGTGATTCTGCCCGCGAAGTTAGCGCCGGTGGCTGGTTAGGCTGCGATTCATCGACTCGGCCGACGCGCTCCTCTCAGACCTGCACGCGGCGCTGGGCCCCGACCGCGCGAGCGCCGAGCCACTCGAGCTCGCGCTGTACGCGAGGGACGCCGGCGTCGGCGAGGGCCGCGCGCTCGCAGTGTGCTTTCCGCGCGCCGCGCACGAAGTCGCCGCCGCGGTGCGCGTCGCGCGCCGTCACCGACGGCCGTTCGTCGCGCGCGGCAGCGGCACCGGCCTGGCCGGTGGCGCGACTCCCGTCGACGATCCGCTGGTGATCGTCACCACCCGGCTCAACCGCGTGCTCGACGTCGACGCCACCGAACGCGTCGCGTGGGTCGAGCCCGGCGTGCTCAATCTCGACCTGTCCCGGAGCGTCGCGCACCTCGGCCTGCACTACGCGCCCGACCCGTCGTCGCAGCAGGCCTGCACGATCGGCGGCAACGTCGCGACCAACGCAGGCGGGCCGCACTGCCTCGCGTACGGCGTGACGGCTGCGCACGTGCTCGCGGTCGAGACCGTGTTGCCTGACGGCAGTGTGACCGTCTTCGGCGGGCTCGAGCCCGACCAGCCCGGCTTCGACCTGCGGGGCTGCTTCGTCGGCTCGGAAGGAACGATGGGCATCGCGACGCGGATCGCGGTGCGGCTCACGCCCGACCCACCGACGATCGCGACGATGCTCCTCGACTTCATGTCGATCGAGGCGGCCGGCGCCGCGGTCACCGGCATCATCGCGGGCGGGATCGTGCCGGCGGCCCTCGAGATGATGGACGGCCAGATCACGAGGGCCGTCGAGGACTTCGTCGGCGCCGGGTATCCACGCGACGCCGAGGCCGTGCTGCTCGTCGAGCTCGACGGTCTTGCCGACGGCGTCGCGGCGCAGGTTGAAGCAGTCACGCGCATCGGACGCGAGCACGGGGCGCGTACGGTGCGCGTCGCCGCGAACGACGCCGAGCGCGCCCTGCTGTGGAAGGGACGCAAGTCGGCGTTCGGCGCGATCGCACGCATCGCACCCGACTACTACCTGCACGACGCGGTCGTGCCGCGCACGCGCCTCGTCGAAGTGTTGAAGCGCGTGTACGAGATCGCGGGGACGCACGATCTCACGATGATGAACGTGTTCCACGCGGGCGACGGCAACCTGCATCCCCTCATCGCGTTCGACCGGCGCACACCAGGAGTGTGGGAGCGCGTGTACGACGCGGGCACGCAGATCCTGGAGACGTGCATCGCGGTCGGCGGAGTCCTCTCGGGCGAACACGGGGTTGGCCTCGAGAAACGAGATCTCATGCCGCTGATGTTCACGCCCGAGGACCTCGCCGCGCAGGCGTGGATGTGCGACGCGTTCGATCCTGACGGCGCGTCGAACCCCGGGAAGGTGTTGCCGCGCGGCAGCCGGTGCGGCGAGATCGCTCGGCTGAATGCGGCGGCGACCGCGTGACCGCCGTCACCACGCCCGAAGTTTCCGATCTCGCGGCTGCCGTCGCCGGCGCGTCGGCCGTCGTCCCGATCGGTGCCGGCACCCATCGCGAGGTCGGCGGGCCGGTCCCGATCGGCACCGAGGTGCGCGCGCCCGCCGGGATCGTCGGGTACGACCCGGCCGAGCTCACGATTACGGCCGGCGCGGGAACGACGATCGCGGCGTTGAGCGAAGCGCTCGACTCGGCGGGTCAGATGTGCCCACTCGATCCGCGTGACGAAGCGGCAACCCTCGGCGGGGTGATCGCGACGGGCCTCTCCGGCTACCGCCGCCTGCGCTACGGGCCGGTGCGCGACGCGGTGCTCGAAGTGCGGCTGGTGACCGCCGACGGCAATCTCGTGCGTGGGGGCGCGCCGGTGGTGAAGAACGTGACCGGGTACGACCTGCCCCGCCTGCTCGTCGGATCGCTCGGCACGTTGGCGGTGATCGCACAGGCGACCCTGCGCTGCCGGCCCCGTCCCGCCACGACCGCGTGGGCGACCGTCGACGCGCCACCCCACTTCGTACGGGAACGGATCTTCTCTCCCTCCACGCTGCTGTGGGACGGTGCGAGCACGCACGTGTTGCTCGAAGGCGACGCCCGCGACGTCGACGTGCAGCTCACGGCCATCGGGGCGACCGGCGTCGACCACGGTCCGTCCTGGCCCGATGGCGGGCACCGCGGTCGGATCTCGGTCCGTCCGGGTGCGATCGTCGATCTCGGGCGCGCGCTCGACGCGATCGACGGATGCCGGTGGATCGCGGAAGGCGGAGTCGGCACCGTGCACGTCGCGACCGACACTGTCGACGCGTTGATCGCGGCGCGGGTCGCCGCGCACGCCGCCGGCGGGTGGCTCCTGCGCGAAGCGGGTGGGCACGGGCTCGACGGCTTCGGCCGCGATCTTCCCGACCGTGAGATCGCGCGCCGGTTGAAGGACGCGTTCGACCCGACCGGGAAGCTGTCGCCGGGGCGGCTCCCGCTGTGAGGCCGTCGCGGTGAGACTGGCGGCATGAATTCGGTCCCAGGGGTGCTCGGCCGGCTCGGTCTCGACGAGGACGAGCTGGTGTCGTGCGTGGCGTGCGGATTGTGCCTGCCGCACTGCCCGACGTACCGCGTGACCGGGTTCGAGGCCGCGTCGCCGCGCGGCCGCATTGCCGCGATGCGTGCCGTCGAGATGCGCGGTGCGCCGATCGACACCGCGTTCCTGCGGGTCATCGACGAATGCGTGCAGTGCCGGGGGTGTGAAGCCGCGTGCCCGTCGTCGGTTCCGTTCGGCCACCTGATGGAAGGCACGCGCGCGGCTCTGCAGAAGATCGACACCGACGCCGCGGGTGCGGCTCCGGTCCCGGCGCGTGTCCGGCGCGTCGGCGAGTGGATCGCGTACCGCGTCGTGCTGGCGCGCCACCGCGTGCTCATGGCCGTGACGTGGCTGGCATGGATCGCGCAGCGGCTGCGGCTCGTACCAGCGCGGCTCGGGCTCCCCGCGTTGCGGGCGCGCGATCTCGCGCGACCGGTCGCCATCCCGGTCGGCGGCTCACCCGACGCGTGGGTGTTCACGGGGTGCGTGATGGACGCGTGGATGCGCGACACGCATCGCGCCACCGCAACGGTGCTCGGCGCGACCGGCCTGTCGTGTGCGCGCCCCGGGTCGGGCGGCGACTGCTGCGGCGCCCTGCACGTGCACGCCGGACGCATCGACGACGCGCGGCGCCTGGCGCGGCGCGTGATCGCGTCGATGCCGGGCGCGGCGCCCGTCGTCGTCGACAGTGCCGGCTGCGGCGCGGCGATGAAGGACTACGGCCACCTGCTCGGAACGCCGGAGGCCGTCGCGTTCGCGGCGCGCGTGCACGACTTCTCCGAGATGGTCGCCGAGCGGGCGCCGCTGCCAGTGACAGCGACCGGGCGCCGAGTGGTCGTTCAGGATCCGTGCCACCTTCGCCACGTGCAACGCGCGCACGGTGCTGTACGCGACGTGTTGCGCGACGCCTACACACTGCTCGAGACCGACGACGACGGATTGTGCTGCGGTGCCGGCGGCGCGTACGCGGTGTGGCAGCCCGACCTCGCCCTCGCGATCCGAGACCGCAAGGTCGACGCGCTCCGCCGGGCCGGCGCCGACGAGCCGGGCACGATCGTGGTGTCGGCGAATCCCGGATGCCTCATGCACTTGCGCAGTGCCGGCATCACGGTCGAGCATCCCGCCGTGCTCCTTGCCCGCGCGCTCACGAAACCGACCGATTCGTGATGCTGGATGCCTGATGCCTGATTACGAAGACCTCGTCGAGCGGCTCACCGCGATCGAAGAAGATCTGCGCGACCGCGCGTACGACCAGTTGCGCCAGGCCGCGAGCGCGGCCGACGAAGACGACGTGCGCGCGTTCAAGGCCCATGAACGCAGCCTGCTCCAGGCCCGCCGTGCCATCGCCAAGGCGATCGGCGCACTGAGCGGCCTCGGTGCAGCCACCGAGTCGGACTGAATCGGGGGGTCGTCGACCTATGCGCACCGGACCGTTGGGCCCGTTCGCCGACATCAGCCGCCTGACGCTGGGCGGGGGAGGGCTCGGGCAGATCTGGGGCGCGTCGAGCAACGAGGAAGCGATCGCGACGCTGCGCGCCGCGTTGGGTGCCGGCGTCAACCTGATCGACACTGCGCCCATGTACGGGGCGTGTGAGGAGGTGATCGCCGCCGCGTTCGGCGGGGTCCTGCCGGCGGGCGTTCGGATCACCACGAAGTGCCAGTTGGGAACGGCGCGCGACGGCACCGCGGCCGCGAAGCTCGAAGCTTCGCTCGAGGCGAGCCTCGCCGCCATGCGTCTCGATCACGCCGACATCTACTTCCTGCACAGCAACATCTGCGAGGACGACGCCGTCTACGCGCACGGGAACGACCAACGCGCGAGCTTCGCGACGCCGTGGAGCCAGCACATCGCCGAGGTCGTTCCCGCGTTCGAGGATCTGAAGGGACGTGGCCGCATCGGCGCGTGGGGTATCACCGGCGTCGGCGTGCCCGGAACGATCATCAAGGCGTTGCAGCACGATCGGAAGCCCGACGTCGTGCAGATCATCTCGAACCTGCTCGACTCACCCGGTGGTATCCGCAGGTACGGCGAGGCCGCGCGCCCGCGCGAGATCATCGCGGTCGCGCAGGAGCACGGCGTCGGCGTGATGGGTATCCGCGCGGTGCAGGCGGGCGCGCTCACCGCCGCGTTCGACCGACCGGTGAAGGCCTCGCATCCCGACGCGCTCGACTACAAGAAGGCGGCGCCGTTTCGCGCGCTCTGCGCGGAGCTCGGCGTCGATCCCGCGCTGCTCGCGCACCGGTACGCCCTCGACATGGCGGGGGTCGACACCGTCGTCCTCGGCGTCAAGAACCCGGCCGAGCTCGCCCAGTGCGTGGAAGCCGAGGCGCTTGGCGCGCTCCCACCCGACCTGCGCGCGCGCCTCGACGGCCTGGGCCTCGCCACCGCCTGACGCGTACCCCGGTTCTTGTGACTTTCGGCCCTGCGCGCCGAGCCGTCAGAGAGCCGACAGGGAGGTATGACCTCCACCATTGGAATGAGCTCGGCCGCGGCCTTGGTCGCGGCTCACCTTCCGTTCGACGCGATCGTCGAAGGTCTGATGCGAGAAGTCGGACTGACACGCGCCGAAGCGACCACCGCCGCGACCGCCGCGTGTCACGAACGCGACTGCGCGGGTGCCCGCCATGCGCGCCCGTAGCCTGCCAACGCCCGACACGCGTGCCAACATCCCTTGGTACTGCGCCTATGTCGTATGCGTCATCGATGCAGTACCAAGGGCGGGCTCGGTGGTCGGCCCACGGTGAGGGCAGAGTTAGGGGCGGCCGTTCAGGACGTCGATCATGGCGCGCAGGCGGGCGTAGCTGTGGCGGTCGAAGCGGAAACGCAAGCGGGGGAGCTCGGGAACGTCGCGTTCCGACACCTCGATGCGGGTCGCGTCGATACGCGTGATCTCCCCGCGCACCACGATGTCGGCGAAGTCGGCGTTGAGCTGCGCGATGAGCGCGGCGTCGGGCTCGTGTTGCAGGCGGAGCACGAGGTCACCGTCGACGTAGCGCTGCGAGTGGTAGTTCGCGTAGAAGCTCGTGAGCTCCTCGAGCGCGACGCTGGTGTCGTCGGTGATGCAGAACAACGACGTGTCGCCGGCCGAGATGTACGAGCGCGCGCCGAGCTCCGCATTGATGAACTCGAGCCAGCGGTGCCAGTAGGTCCCGCCGGGCACGTCGAGCAGCACGATCGGGTTGATCTGCGCCTTGCCCGTCTGCACGAGGGTGAGCAGCTCGAACGCCTCGTCGAGCGTGCCGAAGCCGCCGGGTAGCAGCACGAACCCGTCGGCCTCCTTCACGAACGTGAGCTTGCGGGTGAAGAAGTAGCGGAAGTTGATGAGCTTCGGGTCGTCGGCGAGGAACTGCGTGGTCGCGGCCTCGAACGGCAGTTGGATGCCGACACCGAACGAGTTCTCCACGCCCGCGCCGTCGATCCCGGCCTCCATGATCCCGGGGCCGGCTCCGGTGATCACCATCCACTCGGCGGCCGCGAGCTCGCGGGCCAGACTGACGGTCTGGCGGTACAACGGATCGACCGGCTGTGTGCGCGCGGAACCGAAGATCGCGGCCTTGCGGGCCCAGCGGTAGGGCGCGAACACCGAGAACGCGTACCGCAGCTCCTTGAGCGCGGCGTTCGCGATCTTCAGGTCGCCGCGGTCGGCACGGTCGCGCGCGAGGCGCGCCGCGGAGACGATGATCTCGTAGACGAGGTCGGCGTCCCGGTGTGCCCCGATGCGATCGACGAGCTCACCGATCGCGATGTCGAGGTCGGCGTCGCCGGTGCGGTAGCGGGGGAGTCGCTGCACTCAGGCGCCCGCGTCGAGCAGCGGGCCGGCCAGGGTGAGCAGCGACGACTCGGGACGCGCGCCCAGGTGTGAGATCACCTCGGACGCAGCCAGTGAGCCGAGTTGCGCGCACACCTCGGCGGGCAGCCCGCGTGTGTACCCGACGAGAAAGCCCGCGGCGTAGAGGTCGCCCGCGCCGGTCGTGTCGACCACGGTGACCGGCACCGCCGCGACGGCATGGCGCACGCCATCGGCGACGACGACCGAACCGTGCTCCGAGCGCGTGATCGCCGCAACCGCGCATTCCTCCGAGACTTGCCCGACCGCGCGGTCGAAGTCGTCGACCTCGTAGAGGGAGCAGATCTCGGGCTCGTTCGCGAAGAGGATGTCGACGTGGTCGGACACCAGATCGAGGAACGCGGCACGGTGGCGCTCGACGCAGAAGGAGTCGGAGAGGGTGAGCGCGACCTGGCGGCCGGCCTTGTGCGCGACATCGGCCGCGTGCAGGAACGCGAGCTTCGCCGACGGCTCGTCCCACAGGTAGCCCTCGAGGTAGAGCACCTGCGAGGAAGCGACGATCGAATCGTCGACGATGCCGGGGTCGAGGCTGCTGCCCGCGCCGAGGAACGTGCACATCGTGCGCTGCGCGTCGGGCGTGACCATCACGAGGCAGCGGCCCGTGGGTTGCGAACCGGCGGGCGCGATCGTCGCGGCGAAGTGCACGCCCGCGGTGAGCAGGTCGTGGCGGTAGACCTCGCCGAAGGTGTCGTCGGCGATGCGGCCGATGAACGCGGAGCGCCCTCCGAACGACACGACGCCGACCGTCGTGTTCGCGGCCGAGCCGCCCGACACCTCGGTGCCCGGGCCCATCGCCTCGTAGATCTCGTCCGCGCGCTCGGCGTCGACGAGGTTCATCGAGCCGGGCTCGACCTCGAGCTTGGCGATCAGCTCGTGCGGCTCATGGCTGAGCACGTCGACCAGTGCGTTGCCGATCGCGCACACGTCGAAGATCGCGTTGGTGTTCATGGTGGAGCTCATACAGGCAGGCTCACGGGTTTGGCGCCGAGCGCGACCGGAATCGCGGTATCGGCTTGACGGCCGGTGGGATGGTCATGCGAATCGGGCTCGGGCGGGCGCAGCCGGCGGCCGACCGTGGTGGTGCGGCCGTAGAGGGTCGTGCGCTGCTCGAGCGTGCGGCCGATGGGGGTGACGATCTCGCGGAACTCGGATTCGTCGAGCTCCTGACCGTGGTTCGCACCCGCGGCGCGCGAGATGTTCTCGTCCATGAGCGTTCCGCCGAGGTCGTTGGCGCCGGCCTGCAGGATCTGGCGGGCGCCGAACACGCCGGTCTTCACCCACGACGCCTGCACGTTCTCGATCCAGCCGCGGTACGCGATGCGTCCGACCGCGTGCATCAACAACACCTCGCGGAACGTCGGGCCGGGCCGGGCCTTCCGCTGCAGGAAGATCGGCGTCGCCATGTGCACGAACGGCAGCGGAACGAACTCGGTGAAGCCGCCGGTCTCCTTCTGCAGATCGCGCGTGCGGACAAGGTGGCGGGCAACGTGGATCGGATGTTCGACGGTGCCCATCATGATCGTGACGTTCGAGCGCAGCCCGACCTGGTGCGCGCAGCGGTGCGCCTCGAGCCACTCCTCGGTGTTCACCTTGTCGGGGCAGATGACCGCACGCACCTCGTCGTCGAGGATCTCGGCCGCGGTGCCCGGCAGCGTCGCCAGACCGGCGTCCTTGAGGACGCGCAGGTAGTCGGTGAGCGGCATGTCGAGCCGGCGCGCGCCCTCGGTCACTTCGAGCGCCGTGAAGCCGTGCACGTGGATCGACGGCGCGACCGCCTTCACGGCGCGCGCGACGTCGACGTAGTAGTTGCCGTCGAAGTCGGGATGGATGCCGCCCTGCAGGCACACCTCGGTCGCGCCGCACTCGACGGCCTCGACGACGCGGCGCTGCATCTCCTCGAGCTCGAGCAGGTAGGGCGCGCCGCGCAGGTTCAGCGACAGCGGCCCCTTCGAGAACGCGCAGAATCGGCACTTGAACGTGCACACGTTCGTATAGTTGATGTTGCGGTTGCGCACGAAGGTGACGACATCGCCGTTGGCCTCGCGACGGAGGTCGTCGGCGACCTCCGCGACGCGCGCGAGCTCGGGCCCGCGTGCGCCGAGCAGGGTGACGATCTCGTCGACACCGACCTCTTCGCCCGCGAGCACCCCTTCGAGCACCTCGCCGACGGGACCGCCGGCGCGCGCCGGACGGGGGAACGGCAGGAGCTGCAGCGGCGGGTCTTCGCCGCCCGATGCCCACGTGTCGTCGCGCGCCAGACCCTCGCCGTCGGAGCGCTGCATCACCGTGAAGCGCAGATCGGGATGCACCCACGTGGCGTCGTCGCGCGCGAACTCGGGATAGATCGTGAGCCGCGCCGTCAGCACCTTGCCCGCGGCTTCGGTCGCGACGCGGAGCCGCTCGAGCGCGGGCCACGGCCGCTCGGGATTCACGTGATCGAGGGTGACGGGGGAGACTCCGCCCCAGTCGTCGATGCCCGCGGCGAGGAGCGGCGCGAGATCGTCGCTGAGGTTGGGTGGCGCCTGGAGGTGAATCGACGCGGGCAGCACCATGCGGGCCGACGCGATCGTCCACACGTGCTCGTCGGCGGCGCACGGATCGGCCTTGTGCATCGCGGTGCCCGGCTTGGGCAGGAAGTTCTGGACGATCACCTCCTGTACGTGACCGTGGCGCTCGTGGCTCTGCGCGATCGCTTCGAGCGCCTCGATGCGCTCGGCGCGCGTCTCGCCGATCCCGACGAGGATGCCGGTTGTGAACGGAACCTGCGCGCGGCCCGCGGCCTCGAGCGTCGCGAGCCGGCGCTCCGGCGTCTTGTCGGGTGCGCCGTAGTGAGGCCCACCGGGCTCGCCGAGCCGCGCCGCGAGCGTCTCGATCATCATTCCCTGCGACGGCGACCACCGGCGGAGCGCGGTGAGCTCCGCTTCGGTGAGCGCCCCCGCGTTCGCGTGCGGCAGGAGGCCGGTCTTGGTCACCACGAGCTCGCACATCGCGACGAGATAGTCGACGGTCGTGGCGTACCCGTGCTCGGTGAGCCACGCCTGCGCCTGCGGATAGCGCGCCTCGGGCGCTTCACCCAGCGTGAACAGCACCTCGTGGCACCCGGCCGCGGCGCCGTTCCGTGCGATCGCGAGCACGGCGTCGGGGGAGAGGAACGGCGACTCGAGCCGCGCCGGTGGCTTGGCGAACGTGCAGTAGCCGCAACGGTCGCGGCAGAGCATCGTGAGCGGGACGAACACCTTCGGCGAGTAGGTGACGTGGTCGCCGAACGCCGCGTCGCGGCGGCGGCCCGCGGCCGCCACCAGGGCGTCGAGCGGCCCGTCGAGGAGCGCCTGGAGCTCCACCTGAGCGGATCGGCTGGTCATGCGCGCATGCTACGCGGCGTGCAGGGTCGACAATGACTCCGATGAGCATGCGGATCGCCTGCGCCCAGCTCGCGGCGCGAGACCTGCGCGACGCGCCGACCGCCCTGGCCGAGGCGCTCGAGGCCGTCGCCGCGGCCGGCCGAGCCGGAGCCGCGTTGTGCGTCCTCCCCGAGGCGACCTACCCGGCGTATGTGCTCGGCTCCGCGGCCGCGGCGCGGGCCGTCGTCGGGGCCGGGCCCGACCCGGTGGCCGCGTTCGCCGCCGCCGCCCGTGATGCGCACTGCGCGATCGTCGTCGGGCTCGTGCTCGAAGCCGGCGACGCGCGCGGGCTCGAGAACGCCGCCGTGCTCATCGACGCCGCCGGCACGGTGCGGTCGCGCACCGCGAAACGGTTCCTCTGGCACTTCGACCGGGAGTGGTTCGTGCCCGGTCGCGAGAGCCCGGTCTACGCAGTCGACGATCGCGCGCCTCTCGGCATGCTCGTGTGTGCCGACGCCCGCCTGCCCGAGATCGCCCTCGACCTGGCCGGGCGGGGCGCCCGCGTCATCGCCAACCCGACGGCGTGGGTCACCTCGATGCCGCCGCCCGAGGGCACCAACTCGCAGGCCGAGTTCCTGTGGAGGGTGCGCGCGCTCGAGAACCGGGTTGTCGGGGTTGCGGCCACGAAGGTCGGGACCGAGGCCGACACGGTGATCTACGCGGGCCGGTCGCAGATCGTCGCCGCCGACGGGAGCATGGTCGCGATGGCATCGGCGACCGAGCCCGAGCTTCTTGTCGCCGACGTCGAGATCCCTGACCACCGCGTCGCCCTCCCTCCGCCCGCGCGGGCGGCAACCGCCACCGCCGCCCCCAAGCGCCCTGCACTGCGTCCCGGCTTCGTGCAGACAGCGGTGCTGACCCACGACGACCTGCTCGACCAGCTGGCCGGCCACGCCGTCGACGTTGCCGTCGGCCCCGGAGGCGTGCTTCGGCGGGGCGACATCGACGTCGCGGTGTTCGCCGACGACGAGCTGCTCGACCCGCGTGCCGCGCGGGCAGCCGCGCTGGCGGGTGCCGAGTTCGTCGCCTGGATCGCGCGGCGGGTCTCGACTCCGCTCGTCGAGGCCGTGGCCCGCACCCGGGCGTTGGAGAACCGGGTGTTCGTGCTGCTCTGGCGCCCCTTCGAAGCCGGCGGCCCGTGCGTGATCGACCCTGCCGGCGCCGTCGTCGCGCGAGCGGCCGGCCCTCGGTTCGCGGTGCAGGCCGCGTGCCTCCGAGCCGCCGCGGCCACCAAGGCCATGGCCCCCGGCACCGACGCCTGGGACGCGATCGCGAGCCTCTGAGCCGGCGCGACCGGCGGGGCGGCCTCGGCGCCGGTGATCGCCGAGATGCGACCGTGTGACTGGTGCTTTTGGCCCATGGACGGAACGACCCAGGTCAGCGAGGCTGTCGTGGGACGCGGGGGAACAGCGCAGGAGCAATTGCAGCGATTTCGACGGTGTGCCGCGACCTTGATCGCGGTTGCCTCCGTGGGGGCCGGATCGATGGCGCTCGCGCCGTCGGCGAGCGCCCGCGGCGTCTCCGTCGAGCGGGGCTGCTCCGCTCCCGCAGCGGGGCGTGCGGCGTGCATGGCGCTCGTCGTGTCGGGCAGCCCGCATCTGAGCGCCGCCGCGAGCGGCCCGGCCGGATATCACCCCGCCGATCTGATCAGCGCCTACAAGCTCACGGCCACCAAGGGCACGGGGCAGACCGTCGCCATCATCGACGCGTTCGACAACCCCAAGGCCGAAGCCGACCTCGCCGTCTACCGCTCGACCTTCGGCCTGCCGGCGTGCACGACGGCCAACAAGTGCTTCCGGAAGGTCAATCAGAGCGGCGCCGCGAAGCC